>CALXEV010000048.1 GCA_944387425.1 uncultured Clostridia bacterium | reverse complement strand
ATTTCATATAATTGTCCTTCATCATTTTCTTGTAAATAAATTTGACTGATATAACTTTTATCTTTAATTTTATTAAATTTGTCAATATCTATATTTTTTATCACAAAATGGTAGTCATTATATTTACTAGCAATGCTTTCTTGAAAACCTGTACTTATACTTGTTGCTACTAAAATTGTTGTTATTATAAGAAATGCACATAATGATATTGAAATTGTGGTATATATTGTTCTTTTTATATTTTTTTTCATATTATTAAATGTTAATTTTGTTTCTATTTTCATATAAATTTTTCTCCAATTATATTATATAAAGAGGAAGTCCAAATCTGAACTTCCCCTCCAAATAAAATGTGAATGTGCAAAAAATGGTTACTACCTACTTGCTAAGGTTTTTTGACCTCAAATTCGAGTTTTACAGGAAAACTTATCTGTAAAAGTTGATATCAAAACTACAGTTCGACGCGTTGTTGTCGCACATCAGGACGGTGCACCGCCAATCGCCAGAATTCAGTATGGAAGCATACTCGACGCGATGCTTCACTTGACCGCCAATGGCAGTGAAAGTTCTTTGGTCACCAGTACTCAGGTTGTCAAACTGGAGAATAATAATTCCTTTCACACCAGTAATTGTAACCTCAATGGTTTTTGCTCCAGTACCGACATAGCACGCTCCAATAACAGAACCTGCTTTAATGGTACATTTTCCGCTCATACCACCAACCTGAGCTCCAACCCGGCTCTCCATTTCGGTCGTTGAGACAACTTCCAGTTTAGTGTCAATTGCCTCACATTCGGCAGCCATAGCAGGAACGGACCACCCAATTCCCAAAACAGCTACCATAAAAAGTGCCACAAACGATTTGAAAATGTTTTTCATATTGTACCTCCTAGATGAAATAGCGCACATTCACATTTATTGGCTATAAAATAAATATCAATTTATTTTATAACATTATTTCAAAAAATTGTCAATATTTTTGGGAAATTTAACCAAAAATTCTTAAATTTTATTCAAATGACAAAAGAAAAAGCACTTTTTTAATAGTGCTTTAACATAAATACTAATTTTAAATATCCTATGTAAAAAGTAGTGGACATTTCTAAAATTATAGTATGGTGCACCATCTCGGGTTCGAACCGAGGACCTCCTGATTAAGAGTCAGTTGCTCTACCAGCTGAGCTAATGGTGCATCTAATTACATATTTAATTTATTAACGAACTTAATTATAATACTAAAGAGCTCACTTGTCAATATTTGTGAGCTCTTTTTTATTTTATTTATTATTTTATTTTTTTGTTCCAACTCTTACAATTCTAGTCATTGCTCTATATGTATCTGTTGAAAGTAATGTTCTTGACACAACTTGCCCATTAAGTTTCATAACTTTATATGCTTGAACTTTTCTTCCATTTGCTCCTGCTTGACTTACTTTTTGTGTTCCTGCTGGCAAACTAGCATCTTCAATATATTGAGTAGTATATTTTATTGTTGATATTTGTTTTGTCTCTATTGATATATCGTATTCGACATCTTCTTTTACTCCCCATATTTGAACTGTTGCCACTCCCCCACTAACAGTTGCCGTTATTCTAACAGGATATTTTCTTGAATTTTTAAATTTGAAATCTTGTGAACCCCAAACAACAGTTGCATCTTTTCCTGCAGGTAAATATGAAGTTACAAATTGATGATTTCTTCTTACGGTTATATCCATATTCGCGAATACTGCTGCATCATATAATGTTGATGATATTTGGCAAATTCCTCCACCTATATCGTCTACAACTTGCCCATTTGAGTATGTTGCTGCATTTTTGTATCCTGCTTCTACTGTTCTTTTGCCAACAACTCCATTATATGAGAATTCTTCTCCTGGTAAAAGAACTGTACCATTTATTTTTTCAGCTGCCAATCTCAAATTGGTTGTTCTATTTTTGTTGCTTGCTACATAATTTGTTTTACACACTCCTAACAAGTCAGGAAATGCTTCTGTTCCTATTTCTTTTACTGTTTTTGAAGGATTTGTTATTTTTAGTTGTATTTCATATTGCTCTTTTGGTTCTTGTATTAATGTTTTAGCAGATTCTACATCAAAATCAATACCTTTTTGTTCTGGATAAATTGTAAATGGATCTTTAGTGTAATATGCATCTTTTACTTCTTTATATACTTCACTATGTATTTTATCTATGTCAATTGGGTCAGGTTCTGATGTAATTACTGGTATCTCAATTGTTTGTTCTTGAGCATCTGTTTCAGTAGTTACTGCTGTATATATATATTCTGATAACTTTTGTTCATCTACTTTAATTCCTGATTTTCCTGATTTTATTATTAATTTATCATCTTTAACTTCATAACTTGGTTGAACTACTGCTCCTTGAATTGTGTTGTTTATATTTTGAACAACTTGGTTTAGTTTTTCAGTGTCTACTGTTGCTTTTAATTCAACTTTTTCTCCATCTTTCCATGTTTTTAAAATATCTAAGTTATTTTCAAATATGTTTCCATCTCTACCTATATTATATGCATTATTGATTGCTTCATCTATTTGGTAATTTACTGCTAATGATGAATATGTAACTTTATTTTCTAAATCTCCATATTTTAGAACAAGCTGTTTTTCTTGATTTTTTGCATTTCTTTCATCTAACAACGCTTTTGCATCTTCTTTTGACATGTCTGATACATTAATTTCGCCAATTTGCACTCCTCTTATGATTTTAGTATTTCTTAAATTTAGTATTGCAAATATTGTAAAAAATAATGCTACTAGAATTAGCAGTATTACAAAAACTATTACTATTACTTTTTTTGTTTTACCTTTTTTCTTTGTTTCTTCTTTATTCTCTTCTTCGTTCTCTATTACTTTAAGTTGTGTTTCTTCTTTTACTTCTTCATCTTTTTTCTCATTTTCTTTATTTT
>CALXEV010000047.1 GCA_944387425.1 uncultured Clostridia bacterium | reverse complement strand
ATTGGAAGAATTCAAACAAGAACTTGGGATGATGACCAAGGACAAAAACATTATGTTACAGAAGTTGTAGCAGAAGAAGCTTATTTTGCAGATAGCAAAAGAGATGCAGAAGCATCAAATTCTTCATTTGAAAATACATTTGGTAATTCAATTCCAGGGGGAACAGATTTTGAAGTATCTTCAAGTGATGACCTACCATTTTAAAACAAGGAGGGGAATATAAATGGCAGACAAAAATAAAAAAAGAAATAATAGAAACAACAATAATTATGATGATGATTTTAATCCAAAGTTTAGAAAACAAAGAAAAAAAGTTTGCGTATTATGCAATGATAAAAACTTTGTATTAGATTATAAAAATCCAGAACAATTAAAGAAATTTATCAATGATAAAGGAAAAATATTACCAAGAAGAACAACTGGAGCATGTGCAAAACATCAAAGAGATATAACACTTGCTGTTAAAAGAGCAAGACATATTGCAATATTACCATATGCTGCAAAAGACTAAAAATAAAGAAGAGGGTTCCTATTATAGGATACCCTCGTTTTTTAATTATATAAATCTTTTTCATATAAATCTTCAATATAAACATCACGTTCTTCAAAATTATCAATAAAACCAACTTTTGCAACATTATCATTAATACCTTGTATCCAAACGGGACGTTCATCATAGAAAATATCAACTTTTTCTTTATTATTTAAAACATCTTGAACTCTACTTAATCTCATACAACCACCTCAATATAAATTATATACATAAAAAATAAAAATATTCATAGAATATTTGACTTATTAATGTTGGTGTTGTAAAATATATAAGTAAAAAGCTAAAGAATAAAGACGGGAGGAAACACTATGGAAGAAAATAATAAAGAAAAAGTAATACTAAAAACTGAAGTAAATACTAAAATATCAGATTTGTTAAAGGAACAAATAGCAAATAGCAAATATCCTGTTGTAGGAGCATTATTTAACAATGAATATAAAAATTTAGATGATCAATTAACTGAAAATGGACAATTAAAATTAATTGATGTTACTCAAAAAGAAGGAATCAAAATATATAGAAGAACACTAATATATATTATGGGAATGGCATTTTGGTCTTTGTACCCTGAAGCACATGTTGTTGTAAATTATCAATTATCTAATGCTATGTATTGTAATTTAGAAGACATGGAAACAACAGATGAAATGTTAAATGCAGTTAGTGAAAAAATGAGAGAAATAATTGAGAAAGACTTGAAAATTGAAAGAAGAACAATGACAAGAGAGGAAGCTGAGGAGTTTTATGCAAGAACAAATACTCCAAAAGGAAGATTACAATTTGATATAAAAGATAATCCTAAAATTAATATGTATTATTGCGAAGACTATTTCAATTATTTTTATGAAACAATTGCAACACATACAGGAGCTACAAAAATATTTGAACTAAAAAAGTATAGTGACGGTTTTTTGTTAAGATATCCAAGTGTAAAAGATGTTAATCAATTACCAGAATTTGAAGAAAGCAAAAAACTATTATGGGCTTTACAAGAATATGAAACAATATATAAAGTTTTAAATGTAGGTACAGTATACAGATTAAATACAACTGTTAAGCAAAATAAAATTAAAAATTTGATATTATTATCAGAAGCATTACATGAGAAAAAGATTTCTCAAATAGCTGATAAAATTGCAGAAAGAAAAGGGACAAAAATGGTCCTAATTGCTGGACCTTCATCATCTGGTAAAACAACATTCGCACAGAGGTTAGGAATTCAATTAAGAATTAATGGATTAAAACCAGTAACAATATCTGTTGATAATTATTTTGTTGAAAGACCAGATACTCCAAGAAATGAAAAAGGAGAATATGACTTTGAGTCAATAGATGCAATTGATATTGATTTATTTAACAGACACCTTATTGCATTATTAAATGGTGAAGAAGTTGAAATGCCAGAATTTGATTTCCATAGAGGAACTAAAGTATATAATGGAAATAAAGTTAAATTGGCACCAGACGAAATATTAGTAATAGAAGGAATACATTGTTTAAATGATAAATTAACAGAAAGAATACCAAGTGAACAAAAATATAAAATATATATTAGTGCATTAACAGTATTGAATATGGATGCTTTTAATAGAATTTCAACAACAGATACAAGACTTATAAGAAGAATAGTAAGAGATAACCAATTTAGGGGATATTCTGCTAAAGATACAATTTCAAGCTGGGATAATGTTAACAGAGGAGAAGAAAAAAACATCTTCCCATTCCAAGAACAAGCAGACAGTATATTTAATACATCATTAATATATGAATTAGGAGTTCTAAAAAATCAAGCAGTTCCTTTACTAGAAAAAATTACAAACCAAGATGTGGAATATGCAGAAGCTAGACGACTTTTAGAAATATTAAGATATTTTGTACCAATATCTCCAGACCAAGTTCCATCAAATTCTTTGTTAAAAGAATTTTTAGGTGGAGGAGATTTTAAAGGATAATATATATTTTGCTGAAAGGAAGAAAAATGCTAGAAAACAGTAAGTTTACCAAAATTGACGAAGAATTCGTATGTGAACATTGTGGCAAAAAGGTTCCTAAGTTAGGTTATACCTCAAGGAACCATTGCCCATATTGCTTATATTCTAAACATTTAGATATAAATCCTGGAGACAGAGCAGAAACATGTCATGGATTATTAGAGCCTATTGGATTAGAAACTAATTCTAAAAAGGGTTATGTAATTGTATTTAAATGTCAAAAGTGTGGTGCAATACGTAAAAACAAAATGGCAGAAGATGATAATATGGAAGAAATAATAAAATTAAGTTGCAAACATTAAAAAATTTATTGTAAAGACTTGTATTTTTTGAAAAATTGTGGTAAACTATTTTATAGTCATATTTATTTTAAAAATTAGGAGGTGCTATTTAATCATGGCAAAATGCGATATTTGCGAAAAAACAGCTATCCATGGAAATAAATTGAGCATAACTCGTTCTCATATAAGTAAAAGATCTCCACGTACATGGAAACCAAACTTAAGAACAGTTAAAGCTGATATAGATGGAGAAATTAAAAGAATTCATGTATGTGCTAAATGTTTAAAAAACGGAAAAGTTAAAAGAGCACAATAAAAAAAGGATGAAGAAGTTGGTATTAAATTATCAAAGTCTTCGTTTTTTTCATATATGGAGGAGAAAAATGAAATTAAATATAGTAATGGTAGAACCAGAAATTCCACAAAATACAGGAAATGTTGCAAGAACTTGTGCTATAACAGGAGCAAAACTACATTTAGTACATCCACTAGGATTTCAAATTAATGATAAAACTCTTAAAAGAGCAGGATTAGATTATTGGGACAAACTTGATATAGAGGAACATGACAGTCTACAAAGATTTTTAGAAAAATATAAACCAGAAGAACATAACATGTTTTTTGCAACAACAAAAGCAAAGCATTGCTATTCAGATGTTAATTATAGCAAATTTAAAGATGAAGAAATTTTTGTTTTATTTGGAAAAGAGACAAAAGGTTTACCTGAACCACTTTTACAAAAATACATAGACAAAACAATTAGAATTCCTATGCGACCAGTATTAAGATCTTTGAATTTGTCTAATTCTGTATGTGTAATAGCATATGAAATATTAAGACAAAATAATTTTGGAGGGTTGCAAGGAGAAAGTGAATATTTTGAT
>CALXEV010000046.1 GCA_944387425.1 uncultured Clostridia bacterium | reverse complement strand
TCAATATATGGTTCCACATGGACAATAGCTTTATATATATTTCCCAACTTAGTTATATCTTTTTCTAATTTGTCTGCTAAATTATGACTATCAAAAGTTGTCATTTGTCCATCAACTACAATTGTTAAAAATACTATGTATTGATATCCTACAGGTGTAGATGAAATTTCATTTATTCCTTTTACTTCTTTATTACTATTAATGATACTTATTATTGTATCTTTTGTTTGTTCATCAATAGACATATCCATTAATATATTATAACTTTCTATAAAGATTCCTATTCCAGTTTTACATATCCAAGCTGAAATTCCAATACCTACAACACTATCAAACCAAGTTATTCCTTTTAGAAATAGTAAAATTGATATTAAAGTAAATGTAGTGATTATACAATCATTCCTATGATCTGCCATTGATGCTTGTAATAGAATATTATTACATTTTTTATACATTGCTCTTGTGTAAAAATACAATGCTAGCTTTGTTGCAATTGTAATAATACATACTGTTATAAGCCACCAAGAAAATGTAATTTCATTTCCATTTACTAAAGTCATAAATGCATCTATGATATTTTTTATAGATACAAATATCATAGATATCGCTATGAACAAGGAAAATAAATATTCTGCTTTTCCATGTCCAAAATTGTGGTCTTCGTCTTTTGGTGCACTTGCTATTTTGTTTCCTATTGTTGTCATCAATGATGCAAATATATCTCCAGCACTGTTTATACTATCTGCTATCATTGCCTGACTTTTGCTAGTAAAACCAACTATTGCTTTTATTACTAGCAAAAATATATTTCCTATAATCCCTAACATACCAACTCTTTTAGTTGTTTTAAATCTCTCTTCCATTTCTTTCACCTTTATATTATTTATATTACCGCTGTTATATTATAGTTCTTTTAAAAATTTTATTCAATAGTTTTTTGGACTTAAAGGAAATTTTTTGAGCAAAAAAGAACCGTCACCAAATGTCAAATGTCAGAAAAATTTGTCACCAAGGAACGTCCCTCATGGCAATATTTTGGAAAAGTTTGCATTTTTTTCTAGTATATGCTATAATTAAAGATGTAATAGTTATTCAAAAGAGGTGGAACAAATGACAATGTTAGCAATAATATATGTCCTAATTCTAATTATCTTTGCATTATGTGTTTTCGCTGTTATGCAAATTAAATTAGCAGGTTTAAATGTAAAAGACTTTTGGAGCTTTATTGAAGCAAACCAAATTTTAGATAAATTATATGAATTCTCAATAAAATATAAAACTTTATCTCCACAGCAACAGGTAGTATATTTAATGGAAGCAGAAAAAGTTTTTAAAGCATTTGATAAAATTCCAAATATCATATGGGAAGATGAATTTAAAAAATATGAAGAAGTTTTAAATAAATATAAAGAAATAAAAATAGACAGATGGGTACAAAATTAATTGTTACCCATCTTTATTTTTATTTCATCATTTTCAGCTATGATTTTTATAGTATTATAAGATTTTTTTAATTGACCATCTAAAATTTTTTCAGCAATTTGAATTTCCACAAAATTTTGAATTATTTTTCTTAATGGTCTTGCTCCAAAACTTTTATCCATTTCTTTATTTAATACTAATTGAGTTACAGAATTATCTATTTCTACATTATATTTTTCATTTTTTAGTTTATCTTCTAATTTTTTAATCATAATGTTTGCAATACTTCTTATTTCATTATCATTTAATTTATGAAATACTATAACCTCATCAATTCTATTTATAAGCTCTGGTTTCATTTCTCTTTTTACTTCTTTCATTACTTCTTTTCTAATATCATCATAATCTTTTTTATCTATATCTTTTGAAATCGCTTCTCCGAGAATTTTGTAGATTAAAACCTAAAGACTTTTTTTCAGTAATATATCTTGCTCCCAAATTAGATGTCATTATAATTACTGTATTTTTAAAATTAACTTCTCTACCCTGTGAATCTGTAAGCCTTCCCTCTTCTAATATTTGTAACAATAAATTAAGAACATCTGGATGTGCTTTTTCTATTTCATCAAGTAATATAAGAGAATATGGCTGTCTCCTTATTTTTTCTGTAAGTTGACCACCATTGTCAAAACCTACATATCCAGGTGGAGAACCAATTAGTTTCGATATAGAATGTGGTTCCATATATTCAGACATATCTAATTTTATTAATGCTTTTTCATTTTCAAAAAGTATCTCTGCTAATGCTTTTGAAAGTTCTGTTTTTCCAACTCCAGTTGGGCCCAGAAAAAGAAATGAACCTATTGGTCTATTTGGGTCTTTTAATCCTACTCTACTTCTCTTAATTGCTTTCGCAACTGCCTCAACTGCTTCATTTTGTCCAATTATTCTTTTGTGTAAGTTTTCTTCTAAATTCTTTAATTTATTATTTTCATCTTGAGTTAATTTTTGAACTGGTACTCCTGTCCATCTTGAAACTATTTCGGCTATATTTTCTTCTGTTATTTCAGCAACATCTCTATTTCTTATTTTTTCTAAGTTTTCCATTTTCTCATTTAATTTCTTTTTTAACAATTCCTCTTTATCTCTTAATTGTGCTGCTTTTTCGAATTCTTGTTCATATATAGCTTCTTCTTTCTCTTTCGCTAATATTGTAATTTCTTCTTGTAATTCTTTTATTTCATCTGGTTCAGTAAATATTTTTGTTCTTATTTTTGATGCGGCTTCATCTATTAAATCTATTGCTTTATCTGGCAAAAATCTATCTGTTATATATTTTACAGATAAGTTTACAGCACTTTCTATAGCCTCATTTGTAATTTTTACATTGTGATGTGCTTCATATTTATCAATTATTCCTTTTAAAATTTCAATGGTATTTTTGGCTGATGGCTCGTTAACATTTATTATACTAAACCTTCTCTCTAGTGCAGAATCTTTTTCTATATATTTTCTATATTCATCTAATGTTGTTGCTCCAATTAGTTGTATCTCTCCTCTTGCAAGCAATGGCTTTAAAATATTAGCTGCATCAATTGCTCCTTCTGCAGCACCTGCTCCTACTATTGTATGTATTTCATCTATAAATAAAATTATATTTTTTGCTTTTTTTACTTCATCTAAGATTTTTTTTATTCTTTCTTCAAAATCTCCTCTATATTTTGCTCCTGCTACTATTCCTGATATATCTAAATCAATTATTCTTTTGTTTTTCAAATTTTCTGGAACATCTCCAGCTATGATTTTTTCAGCTAATCCTTCTACTATTGCTGTTTTCCCTACACCTGGCTCACCTACTAAACATGGATTGTTTTTATTTCTTCTCGAAATAATTTGCATTATTCTCTCAATTTCTTTTTCTCTACCTATTATAGTATCATATTTACCTTCTTCAGCTTTTGCAGTTATATCATCACCATATTGGTTTAAAGTAGGTGTTGCAGAAGTTCCACCTACACTTTTACTTAATTTTTTATTAATATCATTATCAATTTCTTCTTCATTTACTACTTTTGCTATTTCATTGTAAATCTTAGGTATTTCAACATTTAATTCTAAAATTATTTTTACAGCTAAACAGTCACTTTCTTTTAAAATAGCTAATAATAAATGCTCTGTTCCTATAAAATTAGAACCTATTTTTTTAGTTTCCAAAAAAGCATTTTCTAAAATTCTTTTTGTTCTTGGTGTAAATCCCAAAGTTTCTTCAATTTCATTGCCCTTCCCTACTATTTCTTCTATTTTTTTTACTGTTTTTTCTGGTGTTATTCCTTTGTTTAATAATACTTTTGCTGCAATTCCTTCTCCTTCTTTCACAAGTCCATATAATATATGTTCTGTTCCAATATAATTGTGACCTAATTCTATTGATATATCATTTGAAATTTCTATAACTTTTTTGGCTTTGTTTGTGAACTTATATATCATATTTTATAGTCTCCTTTATCATTTTGTACCGGTTCTGTTTTGCCATTTTGGCATTTTGTACCGGTTCTCTTTTGTCATTTTACTAAGTTCCTCTGCTTTTTCCTTTTGCTCAGGTAATGGTATCCAAGCAAAATATGATGATACAAATTCTCCGTATTGTGTTGCATCTTCGCCTACTTCAGGGTGTGTTTGCTTTTGTTTTTCTTCCATAGTAAAACCTCCTTTAAAATTAAAATAGCACTATCTTTTATAGATATGTGCTATTTTTGTTTGTTTTATTCAATTAATCTTTAATTCTAAATAAAAATTTTACTAGTCCTCTTAAACATTTAGGAACTTTCTTTACAACAATAGTCATATGTAAACCTCCTTTTAGCAGAGCAACCATAATATTCCTACAAATATTACTATTATTCCTATTAGAAATAACCAACCTACAACTGGTAGGAATAATACTAGTAATATTCCTATTCCTAGCCCAATTAAACAGACACCAAATGTCTTTTTTAAGATTTTCATTATGATTTCCTCCAATATTTTTAATATATTATATTCTATTA
>CALXEV010000045.1 GCA_944387425.1 uncultured Clostridia bacterium | reverse complement strand
TTAAGAGAAAACTTAAGAGATTATATATTCCAAAAAACAAAAAGAAATCCTATGATTTTGCCTATTATAATGGAAATTTAATAAAAACACTGATATACCAAGTCTTCACAGCTTGGTATATTACATTTGTTATTAATTTGTTATTAATTGAATAAGTTTTAAGAAGTTTTTTCTTTATGTTCTGATTGTAAAATATATAATTTTTTCTCTTTGTATGTAACCATTTTAATTGCTTCTAATTTTTCTTCTATTGATACATGAGAATAGATATCTTCTCCAACATCATCATTGCTATGGCCTATTATAGAATTAATAATGATCTCTTTAATTCCTAATTTTCTTAATTCATTTCTTAGTGTATGTCTAGCATCATGAGCAGTATGGCCTGATAATTCAGGGTGTAAATCCTTAAAATTATATTTATAGTGATATAAATAATAATCATAATCTATTCTTTTTCCATTAGGTTGGGTAAACAAAAATTCATTTTCTGGATTATAATATTTTTTAAATAAATCTTTAATTTTAGGATGTATAGGAATCTCCCTATTTATACCTGCACGAGTTTTTAACCCACCAACAAAATAATTATCGTCTAAAAATACATTATCATTATATACAGAAAGCAGTTCATCTGCTCTCATACCTGAATACAATAACATTAGCCAAAAATCTCTAATAAAGATTTCTCTTTGCTGTTGTGATTTTTTGTGTATTCCATTTCTTTGAGGTTTTAAATTCCATAAATACTCTATTTGATTATAAGAAAACAACTTATCCTTTTCAACTTGTTTGTTCTTAGATTTTTTGATTTCTTTTCTGTTTGTGGTTGATAGCGTGACAAATTGTGAATAGCCTTTTTCTATAATATCTTCTTCTAATGCGAACCTATCTAAACAATAGAAAAGATTAAGTATTTGTCTTTGAGAATCTAAACCTCTTCCAGAATTTTTTAAATGATTCATAAAATCAGATGCTCTTAAATCTTTATACACTTTATTATAAAGTTCCTTTGTATTATGAAAGGCTGTTTCTAGACTTCTACAATAATGTCTTCCATATGGCTTATCTTTAGGTCTTATATGGTGAAGTTTTTCAAGTTGTTGTTCTTCTTTTGTTAGCATTTTTACTTTCTTAAATTCATCATATAATTGTTTGTAAGTATAATTTTCTTTTTTTACTTTATTTATTAATTCTTTTTTAGGATCTTTGACTGCAACCAAAGGATAAGGTTTTTTAGGGAAGAATACAATCCTATTGTATTTTTCTTCTTTGATGTAAAGTGGAGTAGGTTCTTTGTGATAATTCTCTAAGCAAACAAGTGCCTCTAATTCTGTTTCAAAAGAGGATATATCATAGTAAATAGGTTTACCATCAAAATCTCTTCCTAACAATATTCTAGCCACCCAAGCATTACATCTATTCTTACCTAAATATATTGCCGTTCCAGTTCCATTTTTTCTTTTCTTTCTTTGCATTGGCTTCATGATAAAATACCTCCATTTTCAATAATTTTTAATATACTATTGAAAATGGAGGTATTATCTGATAATATAATAATACAAACACTTTCAATAGTGCTTTGTGTTGTGAGAAATATGTCCGTGTCGCAAATTTTGGAACATATTTCTCTTTTTTATTTCTTATTTCTAGGTTTAAATTTATAACCTTTTTCTTTTTTTTGCAAAATATCATTATAAGCATTATCAAATATTTTTTTGTATTTAATATAAACATTACTTGCTTTTAGTTCTTCATAAAATTGTATGGCCTTATTTATATCTATTTTAACTAAAATATTACCTATTCTAGTATAATCAGCACAATTAGTATTGTTGTCTAATTTAGTTAATATTTGTAAGCAAGTTAAAGCTTCTTTAAACATGTATTCTTTTTCATATAAAGTAGCTAAAGAAGAATATATATACCAAGTACTGAAATATGATTGATCAGAATGGAAATTTAAAAATTTTTCAAAATAATTAATTGATTCTTTTCTAAATTGTGAGCCTTCTCCAAAATAAGCTATGGCGACAGCGAGTATATCATCAGGATTTGCAGAGGTTTTATATTTATTTATTATCATATTGTTAAAATCATGTTTTTCTTTACCAAAGTAACTAACTTTATCAAAGGTTTGCTCTAGTGCAGATTTTTTTGAATGCATAATAAATCTCCTTATTCAAATATTTTACTAACTCTTGCTTCTACTACTTTTCCAAGTATCTTAAATTCAGCATCTTTTTCTATTCTTCTAGGTGGATAGTAAGAATTAAAAGCAACTAATTCAATATAATCATCATATTTAACTATTTTTTTAACTGTACCTTCTTCGCCATCTATTAATATAATGCCAACCTGTCCATTTTCAATGTCTGATTGTTTATGAACAATTACAATGTCATTTTCAAACAATACAGGTTGCATACTATCTCCAATAACTTTTAAAGCAAAATAGTTCTCAGGATCTGGTACATCTTTATCTATATGAACATATCCGATTATATTTTCACTTGCAAAATAGTTGTATCCTGCCTTAACAGAACCCAATAAAGGAAACGCTCGTTTATTTTGGGCTGCCTCATTTTCAAGTAATTCTATATATCCTGCTTTTTCATACAAGTCTAAATAATCAACATTATACAAGTTGGCTAAATTTCTTAATAGGGAGGGAGTGACATTTCTTTTTCCGTTTTCAATCATATTAAGATGGGTAAAAGATATATCAGTTAATCTATTTACTTCTCTTAAAGAGAGACCTTTATTATTTCGAAGAGTTTTTAAAAAACTTCCTAATTCTTTTTTTGAAAGCATTTGATACCTCCTATGTTCACATTATAACACATGCGTTCACAAAAGTAAAACTTTTTTAAAAAATTTTTTAAAAAAGTGTTGACAAAATAGTAACACAAATATATAATGTTCACAGAAAGATAACAAAGTGAGGTGAACAAACTTGATAGTAGTAAAAAATCCACAAAAGCTAAAGCAAGATTTGACAAGTAATGGAAACACTATAACTTCAATAGCTGAAGAGTTAGGGTACTCTAAGGCATATTTAAGCTCTATAGTAACAGGTGTTAGAAATCCTAATGAAAAAGTTGCAATAGGAATATGTGAACTATTAAAAAAACAATTTGAAGAATATTTTTTTATACAATCTGTTCACAAAAAGATTACAAAAAAATAAATAGCGACACGGACAAATTTATAAAAGGAGGCGATAAATTGGGAGAGTTATCAAAAGTAGAAACCATAACGCCGTATGAAGCAGCCAAAGCAATTGGTAAGAATGCAGAATTTGTAAGATCGGGATTGAAACAAAATAGGTTCCCATTTGGAACAGCAGTTGAAAGCAAAAGTGGGAATTGGAATTACATAATTATTAAGAGTAAATTTTTAGAATGGATAGGAGTTGATACAAATGAAAAAACTATATGAAATAGGACAAGCATTAGCACTAACAACAATATATGTAAGCTTAATACTTTATGGAATTATGAACTAGAAAGGGGTGAGAAGAATGGATTTAAAAGATTATTTAATGGATGAACTAAAAAGACTTAACAGAATGAATGATTTATTAGAAATGAAAATCAATAAAAGTGCAGCAGTAAATAATGAGCCTGAACAAATAGTAAGTAACATATTTGCTATGTGTCAGATAGCAAATATTATTTTAAAAAGTAAAGGATATTAAATACAAATTGAGTTATCAGTATCCTTGTTAGACTTATAACAATCTAAATTATTATACACATTGTTATAAATATTTGCAATTTCTTCACCAAGTTTTTGATTGAAAATATTGTTGTCTGGAGAAGTAGATGAAGAAGAATGTATAGTAAATTGTAAACAATTTAATTTAGCAAGTGTAAGTTGTAAAGCAATTTCTTCTTTAGACATAGGCATAATATCACCACCTTTCTGTGGTGTTCAGGCTCAATAAAATGATAGCACAAATGGAAATATATGTAAATAAAAGAATGGAGGGAATGAGAATGGATAGATGTACACAAATTTATTTATGGTTTGAAGTGACAAATGCAAAAATGCAAATGAATTTACGAGAATTAAAAGCAAAAAATAATAGAGCTAGACTGCCTGAGAAACATATCTAACTCTAGAATAAAATCAATTATATAAATTCATTCTTTAATTATATTAACACATAAATTAGAGAATGTCAAAGGAGGAAAAATGAAAAAGTCAACAGGAATAGTAAGAAGATTAGATGAATTAGGAAGAATAGTTTTACCTATAGAGCTAAGAAAGAAGCTTGGTTTAGAGGAAAAAGATGCACTAGAAATTTATGTAGAAGGTTCATCTATCGTATTAAAGAAATATGAAAATAAAATTTGCACAAAATGCAAACAAATTATAGGAGAAAAAGACAAATATTGCAGATATTGCGGAGAGGAGATAAATAATGGAAAATATGATAAAGAAAGAACAAGTAGATAAAGTTGTTGCTGATATTTTTAAAACGCTAGAAATACCAAAGAATTGGAAAGGATATAAATATTTAAAGACAGCTACATTTCTACTATTAGAAAATGAAGATTATTTTGTAGGAGATATTTATAAAATAATATCTAAATTACATAAAACTACATATTCAAAAACAGAAAAGGCGATAAGGTATATCTGTGAACAAAAACAAAACGAATTAAAAAAATACTTTGAAGTGAACTATAAAATTTACAACTCGAAGTTAATTACATTAACTGCAGAAAAAGTGCAAGAAAGTGTTTTATGGAGAACAGCATAAAATGTCGAATTGTAAATATTTAAGAATAAAAAGTAAAAAATATAAAAGGTACATATATTGTCAGAAAGACAAAAAAGAAATTACTTTTGATATTTGTAAAAAATGTAATCATAAAGAATACAAGAAAACAAAAGAAATAAAAAACAAAAGTAGTAAACTAGCAAAAGCAGAGAGAAATCGAAACAGTATATTACAAGCTGATTCAAAACATTGCTTTGTATGTGGAGCTACAGGAAAACTAGATAAAGATGAGGCTTTTGGAGGTTCTAACAGACAGACAAGCATAAAGTGGAATTTAATTTATTATTTATGCAGAAAGTGTCACTCAAGAAAAGAAATAGACAAAGAATTAAGACAAAAACTTCACGATAATGCAAGAGAGGTGTTTATAGAAAAATACGGAGAGAAACTTTTTTTAAAAGAGTTTAAAAAATTATACATAAAATAGGAGGTAAAAAATATGTTTTTAATTATATTTAGTATTATTTTAACAATTATTTTAATATTAGGATTAGGTTA
>CALXEV010000044.1 GCA_944387425.1 uncultured Clostridia bacterium | reverse complement strand
AATTTAAAAAATATGATAATATTATAGCGAAATAAATAAAAAATGGAGGTATTAAAAATGGAATTAAAAGGATCAAAAACAGAACAAAATTTAATGACTGCATTTGCAGGAGAATCACAAGCAAGAAATAAATATACATATTTTGCAAGTAAAGCAAAAAAAGAAGGATATGAACAAATAGCTGCTATATTCCAAGAAACAGCTGATAATGAAAAAGAACATGCTAAAATGTGGTTTAAATTATTAAACGGTGGAGATATCGGAACAACAGCTGAAAACTTACAAGCTGCAGCAGATGGAGAAAACTACGAATGGACAGACATGTATGCAGAATTTGCTAAAACAGCAAAAGAAGAAGGATTTACACATATAGCATATTTATTTGAAGAAGTGGCAAAAATAGAAAAAGAACATGAAGAAAGATATCTAAAATTATTAGCAAACGTTAAAGATGGAAAAGTATTTGAAGCTGGAGAAGTTAAGATTTGGAAATGCAGAAACTGCGGACACATAGTAGTAGGAACAAAAGCACCAGAAGTATGCCCAGTATGTAATCATCCAAAAGCATATTTCGAAATAAAAGCTGAAAATTACTAAAATTTTCTTTTAAATGTTCCCGCAAAATTTTGTAAGGAGGAAATATTATGAAATATAGATGTATGGCATGTGGATATATTTATGATGATGCAAACGAAGAAATAAAATTCGAAGATTTACCAGATGATTGGACTTGTCCTCTATGTGGAGTAGGAAAAGACATGTTCGAAAAGGTAGAAGAATAATGAAAAGAGGGTTCCTATTTAGGTCCCTCTTTAATTTTTCCATTTCATACTAATTTTATCTTGACTTTTTCGTCTTTTAGGAGAAAGAAAACTTGCTCTATATTCTTGTTTCCAAATAGGTGGAATAAAATATCCATTTCCTTTTGAATTATAATTTGGTGCTAAAGGAACTGTATATGGAACGCCAAATGAAACAATATTGCACAAGAATGTGATATAAATTAATATTCCAACACCAACACCTAAAAATCCAGCTGTAAATCCTAAAGCAATAAATAAAAATCTAAAGATACGAATATGAAAACCAAAGGAAAAGTCAGGTATTGCAAAAGAAGCTATTCCAGTTATTGCAACAATAATTATAAGGGTAGGACTTACAATACCAGCATTAACTGCAGCGTCACCTAAAATCAAAGCACCAACAATTCCTATAGTAGAACCTATTGGTGAAGGTACTCTTAAACCAGCTTCACGTATAAGTTCAAATGAAAATTCCATAAGCAAAATTTCAAAGATTATTGGGAATGGTACATTTTCTCTTGCTGATAGAATAGAAAGAAGTAACTCTGTTGGTAAGATTTCTTGATGAAAACTAGTAATTGCAATGTATATTCCAGGTAATAGTAATGTTAAAATTGCTGAAATAACTCTTATGCCTCTTAAGAAATTAGAAAATAGTGGTCTTAAATTTGTATCTTCTGGAGAAAACAAAAAATCTTCTATAGTTGCAGGCATAACAATTGCATAAGGATTTCCATTTACAAGAACCACAACTCTACCTTGTAACAAATATTTTGTACATTTGTCAGGTCTTTCAGTAGATATAATTTGAGGTATTCCAAAACCTTCGTTTTCTTCAATCAATTGTTCTAATTGTCCAGTAGAAAAAAGTGAGTCTATATCAAGATTATTTAATCTATATTTTACTTCTGCAACTAAATCACCATTTGCAATATTTTGCATATAGCAAACACCACACTTTGTTTTACTAATTTTCCCAACAGCAATGTTTTCTATAATTAAATTTTCATTATTAATAATTCTTCTTAAAAGAGATGTATTTGTTCTTATATTTTCAATAAAACCCTCTTGCGGACCTTTTATAATTGTTTCATTTTCAGGATTACTAATTCCACGTTGAGAGTATTTTTTTGCATCTACATCAAAAGCTACATTCAATGTATCAATAAATAAAATACTGTCTCCCATATTAATTCCTGAGCACACATCAGAAAAGTTAGTTACTTGTTTAACATTATTTTGAGGTAATAGACAATTTTTAACATAAAGTTCTAAATTATTATTTGTTGTTTGACTATATCTATGTCTTTCTAACATTAGAGGTTCTAACACAAAATCATTTATAGAAATTGAATCTACTAAACCATCAAAATATATAATAAAGCATTTGTGATTTTTATTATATGCAAATAAATTAAATTCTCTGATTACAATATCACTGTTAATTAAAGCATTATATCTACTTTTTAAATAATTTAAATTTTCATTAATATTATTAAATATAAAAACATCTTTTTCTTTTTTTGTTTCATTAAAATCAAATGTTTGATTATTTGCAATAGAAAATTCATATTCATTTTTATTATAATTAATCATTTTATCAAAAAAACTCTTAAAATTCATAATACTAATATTGACAAAAAGCAGAAAAATATTCAAAAATTATGAAAAAATCTATATCTTTTTTCTTAAATATGATATAATTAAAATATAATGTTTTTTAAGGAGGAACTATGAAACAAAAGAATAGATTTATAACATTTTTACTAACTTTAATAGCATTAGTTTTAATTATAGCTTTATGTATGCTAGGAATTATAGTTTATGGAGAAATTTCAGGAAAGCAAGTAATAGATTTAGGATTTATAGAAGATTTTGGTTTTCCAAAATTAAGTAATGATGAAATAACAGACAATACAAATGAACCTACTTCTGTAGGTGAAACAATTGGAGAAGTAGATGGATATGAGCCACAAAAGAGCTATGGAAAAAACTTGTATGAACAATTATCATCTGATGCTAAACTGATATATGATAAATTATACGCAAATAAAGAAAATTTAAAAACAGGTACATATCAAATAGAATTTGGAAATTCATTTCAAGATACATTATCTAAAGAAAATGGAAGTGAAGAATTAAAAAAAGAATATCAATCTGCAATTGAAGCATTAATATATGAAAACCCAGATATTTTTTATCTAAATCCTAATAATATATATATTAATATTGAAGAAACATCAAGAATATGGGGAACAACATTTAATGTGTTTATTAATAATGCAAACTCAATTAGCTATTTAGATGATGGCTTTAATTCAAAAGAAGATGTTAATAATGCTGAGGCAAAGATTGAAGAAGTTAAAAATAACATTATAGCTCAAACAACAGGAAAAAGTGATTATGAAAAAATAAAAATAATACATGACTATTTGGTTGATACAATAGAATATGATACTACTGTATCAAATGAATATATTTATAACTTATATGGAGCTCTTGTTTTAAAAAATTGTGTATGTGAAGGATATGCTAAAGCATTTCAATATTTAATGAATGAATTAGGTATCGAAACTTTAATGGTAATAGGAACCGGAACAAATAGTAAAAACGAAACAGAAAATCATGCATGGAATTATGTTAAACTTAATGATGCTTGGTATGCGGTTGATGCAACATGGGATGACCCTATAATAATAGGAGGAGGCAGATTATCTAATAAATCAAGATATAAATATTTCTTGAAAGGCTCAAAAACAATGGACAAAAATCATGTGGTTTCTGAAAAATTTACAGATGCAGGACAATCTTTTACATACCCAGAATTAAACAAAACTGATTATCCTATATATTAAATTGCATAATGAAAGGAATGAAATAGATGGTAGAATTAGAAGAAAATTCAAAAAAATTAGCTATGTTAAAAAATAAATTAGAAAGTTTAGGTGAATCTCTTTGACATTGCTACAGTAGAGGCTAAACGAAAAAGTTTAGAAGAAGAAACAATGAAAGAAGAATTTTGGCAAAAAGAACCTAGTGAAACTGGAAAAATCTTATCAGAAATTAAGCAATTAAAGAAAAAAGAAGAACAATATAAAAATGCAGAAAATGAAATAACAAACTTACAAGACTTAACAGAACTTGCCAATATGGAAAATGATCAAGATGTTGCAAAAGATATTCTAAAAGCAACAGAAAAACTAGAAAAAGAGATAGAAAAAATCCAATTAGAAACTTTACTATCAGGTAAATATGATAGAAATAATGCAATACTTACTATACATCCAGGAGCTGGAGGAACGGAATCACAAGATTGGGCTGAGATGTTATATAGAATGTATAGTAGGTGGGCTGTAAAAAACGGGTTTGAAGTAAAAGAACTTGATTATTTAGAAGGCGATGAAGCAGGAATAAAGAGTGTTACATTTGAAGTTGTTGGAGAAAATGCTTATGGATATTTAAAAGGAGAAATGGGAGTTCATAGATTAGTTAGAATATCTCCTTTTGATGCGGGTGGAAGAAGACATACATCATTTGCATCATTAGAAGTCTTGCCAGAAATAACTGATGATATAGAAATTGAAATTAATCCAGATGATTTAAGAATTGATACATATAGAGCATCAGGTGCTGGAGGACAACACATAAATAAAACATCTTCAGCAGTTAGAATAACTCATATTCCTACTAATATAGTTGTTGCTTGCCAATCAGAGCGTTCACAAATTCAAAATAGAGAAACAGCTATGAAAATGCTAAAATCAAAATTATTTCACTTGAAAGAAAAAGAACAAAAAGAAACAATAGAAGAACTAAAAGGAGAACAAAAAGATATTGCATGGGGAAGCCAAATACGTTCATATGTATTTTGTCCATATACTCTTGTAAAAGATCACAGAACAAATTACGAAGTTGGAAATGTAGATAGCGTAATGGATGGCAATATTGATGGTTTTATAGATGCTTATTTAAAATTCATAAATAGTTCAAATTAGGAGTGAAAAATGAATTTTTTAGACAAAATAAAAAATGTAATAAATAGAATATTTTATAATCCCAAAAAGTTAAACTCTATAAATGGTATAGAAAATGCTCCAACAACAAGTAAAATCTCAATAATAGATACGAGTAATCTAGACATTAATAGAGTTTTAACTGATGAAGAAAAACAAAAAGTAGAAGCATATAGCCAAGAAATTGATTTATCAAGTAATCAAATAATAGAATATGGAAATGAAATCTCAAGAAAAGTAAGTTATTACATGGAGATTTCGCGAAAAAGATTAAATCAAAATATAGAAAAAAACAAAGAATTTTTAAAAGAAGCAACTCCTAGAAATGTAATTAGCCAAAAACTTGATATAGAATTTAATAATCTAGAAATAAGGAGTATTTTAGAAGAATTACAAAATCTAAAAAGAGAATGTGAATTAAGAATAATAGCGTTAGAAGAAAAAGGACAAGCAGAAATACAAAAAGGAAAGAAACTAATATTTTTCTTAGAAAGTAAAGTAGATTTAGTAAAGGTAAATTTAATAAACAATGCAATAGAAAGAACAAAAACAACAATAAAAATAATAGAAATGCTATCAAGTAGTATAAAAAATGAACTAATTGCAGTAACCCAAGAAGAAAAATCACTAAATAGATATATAGAAAACAGTGATAGTGAAGAAAATATAAAAATCACAAATGAATTATTAGATAAAAGATTTGAAGAACAAAAAGGGATTTTACAAGCAATACAAGAAATAGGAAACAGCGAAGAGGAATTTCCACAAAATTTATTAAAAGAAAAACTTGGGGATAGAGAAATATCAGAAAAGCTTAAGATAATAGTAGAAGCCAAAAGATATATAGATTTATATGTTGAA
>CALXEV010000043.1 GCA_944387425.1 uncultured Clostridia bacterium | reverse complement strand
ACTCTAAAGAAACATAATTTTCCAACAAATGGGTCTGTTGCAATTTTAAATGCTAATGCTGCAAATGGTTCAGAATCAGAAGTTTTAGCTTCTGTTGGTTCACCATCCAATGTTTCACCTTTGATATGTGGTATATCAAGTGGTGATGGCATATAATCAACTATTGCATTTAATAATTCTTGCACACCTTTGTTTTTATATGAAGAACCACATGTTACTGGAACTATTGTATTTGCTATTGTTCCTTTACGTAACCCTCTTTTAATTTCATCTTCAGAAAGTTCTTCACCTTCTAAATATTTCATCATTAATTCTTCATCTTGTTCACATGCTGCTTCAATCATTGCTGTTCTATATTTTTTTGCATCTTCTAACATTTCTGCAGGAATATCTGTTTCTTCAATTTCTTTTCCTAAATCATCTTTATGAATAAAGGCTCTCATTTTTATTAAATCAACTATTCCTAAGAAATGGTCTTCTGCTCCAATTGGTAATTGGATTGGAACAGCATTTGCATGTAATCTATTTTTCAATTGTTCAACACATAACATGAAATTTGCACCAATAACATCCATTTTATTGACATATACCATTCTTGGTACTTGGTATTTATCAGCTTGTCTCCAAACTGTTTCAGTTTGTGGTTGAACTCCACCTTTTGCTGCTAATACTGTAACTGCACCATCAAGTACTCTTAGAGATCTTTGTACTTCTACTGTAAAGTCAACGTGACCTGGTGTATCAATAATATTAATTCTATTATTATTCCAGAAACATGTTGTAGCAGCAGATGTAATTGTAATACCTCTTTCTTGTTCTTGTTCCATCCAGTCCATTGTTGCAGCACCCTCATGAACTTCTCCTATTTTATGAGTTTTACCTGTATAGAATAGGATTCTTTCAGTTGTTGTTGTTTTTCCCGCATCTATATGCGCCATTATTCCTATATTTCTTGTTCTTTCTAATGGGTATGCTCTTCCTGCCATTTTTTATATTTCCTCCTTTCGTTTATGTTAAACGAATTTTTCTTTTACTTATTTTTAAAAATTTTGTTCAAAATTGATAAGTGTTACCAAATTTTGATTAAAAATGGTAAGATGTGAATTTTTAACAGTTAATACAAGATGAAGGCGTACAGAGGTACGTCGAAGTTTGCATTAGCTGTTGAAAATTTGCAGATTGCCGTTTTTAATCGAAATTTTACCATTTGTAGTGTGCGAAAGCCTTATTAGCTTCTGCCATTCTATGTGTATCTTCTTTCTTTTTAAATGCTCCACCATTTCCATTAACTGCATCCATAATTTCTCCAGCTAATTTTTCAGACATTGTTTTTTCATGTCTTGTTCTAGCATATGTTACTAACCATCTTAGTCCTAATGTTTGTCTTCTTTCTGGTCTAATTTCTAATGGTACTTGGTATGTTGCACCACCAACTCTTCTTGCTTTTACTTCAAGAACTGGCATAACATTTTCTAAAGCTGCTTCAAATACTTCTAATGGATTTTTTCCTTCTTTTTCTTTTATGATGTCAAATGCATCATAAACTATATTTTGAGCAACTGACTTTTTACCATCTAACATTATATTGTTAATTAGTTTTGTAACAACTTTGCTATTATATATTGGATCTGGTAATACATCTCTTTTTGCTATAAATCCTCTTCTTGGCACTATTCTTCACTCCTTTTCTTTCTGAGATTTTATCTCTTTTGATGATACTTAAAAAAGTATCAAAGTTACTCTGGAAAGATTTTTCTTTCCCGTATAGTGCTACATAATCTATTCTAAATTTAAGTACCTTAATTTAGTAAATTGTGTGCACTAATCTTTGTTTTTATTCTTTTTTATTTTTTAGGGCGTTTTGCACCATATTTTGAACGACCTTGCATTCTGTCTTTAACTCCTGCAGTATCTAATGTTCCTCTGATAATATGGTATCTAACACCTGGAAGGTCTTTTACTCTTCCTCCTCTGATTAGAACTACACTGTGTTCTTGTAGGTTATGTCCTATTCCTGGGATATAAGATGTTACTTCATAACCATTTGAAAGTCTAACTCTGGCAACTTTTCTTAAAGCTGAGTTTGGTTTCTTTGGTGTTACAGTTTTTACTACTGTACATACACCTCTTTTTTGTGGAGCTCTACTGTTTGTTAATTTTTTGTTTTTTGAGTTCCATCCATGTTGTAATGCTGGTGCTGTAGATTTTGCCTTTGTTGTTTGTCTTCCTTTTCTTACTAATTGATTAATTGTTGGCACTTAAATTTCACCTCTTTTCTAAAAAATATAAACCGCTACGGAAATGCTATTATACAGCATTTTACGTTGCGGTTTATATTTTATCATTCTTTCCTTATTATGTCAATGTTTTTTCATAAATTTTCTAAGAAATATTAGTGTTTTCCTTCAGGTAATAATTGTACATTATTTATTCCGAATAATTTCTTTATTGCATATTTTAATCTACTTATTCCTTTTAATTTATCTATAATGGTTATTTCTGAATTTAAACTTGCACTCTTGCATATTTTATTTATATAGTGTTTTTGCTTTCCTTTTAATTTAGCTTTTTTTATTTCTGCAATATTATATGTTATATCAGGTAAATCATTTACTTCTATATCTTCTTCTGAAAAAGTCATTGCGTAATTGTATACTAATTTTCCAAAATCATTATTGTATTTCTTAGCAAAATCATAAAATAATTTACAGATATTATAATCTATATAATTCATAACATTTTTATCAAACATTTCATGCTGTTCTATTGCATACTCAATAAATGCTTTCTTAGTTTTATCTATAATTTCTTTCACCAATGACTCTTTTTCTTCAGGATAATATACTATTGTATCTTCATTATTAATTTGAGCTTTATATACTAACTTTCCTTTTTCGGCTTTAACTATTACACATTCTATTAAAGCTGGTTGCTCTCTATTTTTTAACTCATCGTTATAGTTTTGTACTTCATCTTCTATAGTAATAATTTCTTTTTCTTCAAGTTCTTTTTCTTCAAGCAATTTTTCTATTTGCTTTATTAAATCTTCTTCTATAGGATCTGTATCTTTTTCTTCCGAAAATTCTTTAAACTCATCTACGTACAAATCTTCTATATTAAGTTCTTCCAATTCAGGTGGTTCTTCTATATTAATGTTTTCTATTACTGGTGGTTCTTCTATTTCTATATTTTCAATTACTGGTGGCTCTTCTATCTCAATATTCTCTATTACCGGTGCCTCTTCTATCTGGATTTCCTCTATTTGAGGTATTTCTTCTTTTGCTTCTTCTACAAATGTTTTTTGCTCTGTTTGTGCTTCTTCCAATATTTTTTGTATGTTACCTCTTTTAAAATCTTCTTTAATGTTTGCCATTTGTTGAATTCCAGATTCTATTTCATTTACCCTATTTTCTAATTTTATAATTTCTTTTTGACTTTCTTTAAATTTTTCAGTCAATTTAGATATTTCTTCTCTTGTTTCTTCTGAAAATTCAGGTTCTCTACCAAAGCGTTTATAAAATTCTTGTTTTTGAATTTCGTATCTTACTTTTCTTTCTTGATGAACTTTATTATCATCTTCTATTTCTTGTATTTGCTCATTAATTAATCTTGCTTTTCTAATTTCTTCAGCAATTAAATTGTCAATTTTGGAGATTATTTGTTTTTTTGATTCAAGAATTTCTCTGTCTACTTGTTTTTGTAATTCTTGACTTTGGTTTCCTAGATTTGATATTTCTTTTCCAAGGTCGTTAATATTTTGCCAATCACTTTCTGTAACGGCATTTTTCTTGGCAGAATTTCTTTGTTCTGCTAGTTGATTTCTTTTAATTTCAATTTTAGAAATTTGTTTTCTTTGTTCTTGGTATTGTTCTTTGAACTTTTTTATTTCTTCTATTATCATCTCTACCATAATCTTTAACACTATTAAGCTTATTACTTAATAATCTCCTTTCTTTTGTTTTCTAATATACATTGATATTTTATCATAGGTTATTTTTTTTCACAAGCATTTCTTGATGATTTTTTTCATTTTTTGTAATTTATTTAGTTAATTACTTATTTTTTGAGGGAATTCTTCTTTTAAAATATTGAGTGCTCTATCAGCTAATTTTCCATATTTAAGTTTTTTATCTTTGATTTTTTCTTTTAATTCAGGTAATATCCCAAAATTTGCATTCATTGGTTGAAACCTTGAATTTGGTGTAGATATATATTTTGCAAGTGCTCCATGCATTGTACATTCTGAAAAATGAATTTTTTCCTTCCTATTACATATAGCAATTGCATTTAAGGCTGATATCATTCCAGAAGATATTGATTCAACATATCCTTCTACTCCTGTTATTTGGCCTGCAAAAAAAATATTTGGTTGTTTCTTTAAATTATATGTATCATCTAATAGCATTGTTGAATTTATATATGTATTTCTGTGCATTACTCCGTATTTAACAAATTCTGCATTTTCTAATCCAGGAATCATGCTAAAAACCTTTTTTTGTTCGCCATATTTCAAATTTGTTTGGAAACCAACTAAATTATATATTTTTCCATCTCTATCATCTTGTCTTAGTTGAACTACTGCATATGGTCTTGCTCCTGTTCTAGGATCATCAAAGCCAACTGGTTTTAATGGTCCGTATCTTAATGTATCTATTCCCCTTTTTGCCATTACTTCTATTGGCATACAACCTTCAAATATTTCTTTCTTTTCAAATTCATGTAATGTTACTACTTCTGCATTTATCAATTCATTGTAAAATTTTTCATATTGTTCTTTATTCATCGGAAGATTTATATAACTTGCTTCTTGATTTTTTAATCTATCATGCCATTGTTCTAATGTTTCTTCTTTTTTCTTTTCTTGTTCATATCTATTTCCAAAAAAAGCTATGTTAAAATCAATGCTTTCTTTGGTTACTATTGGTGCTGCAGCATCATAAAAATATAATTTGTCTTGACCTGTTATCTTACTAATTTGATTTGCAAGCCCTTCAGAAGTTAATGGTCCTGTTGCTATTATTACAATGCCATCTTTGGCTATCTCCTCTACATCAGTTACTTCTTTATGTATTATTTCAATTAATGGTTCTTTTTCTAACTCTTCTGTTACACGTTTTGCAAACAACTCCCTATCCACTGCTAATGCTTGTCCTGCAGGCACTTGTGTTTCATCAGCTATTTTTATTAGTAGTGAACCTAAATATCTTAATTCTTCTTTTAATAAGCCACAAGCATTTGTGTGTAAATTTGATTTAAATGAATTGCTACAAACTATCTCTGCCAAATTAGGATTACTATGTGCTTCTGAAAATTTTTGAGGTTTCATTTCATATAACTTTACTTTTATTCCTCTTTTTGCTATTTGATACGCTGCTTCTGAACCGGCAAGTCCTCCGCCAATTATTGTTATTTCTTGTTTCATTTTCTACTTCCTTTATAAATAATTTGTCTTATATTTTACAATTATATCTTTTTTTGGTGTTACTGTCAATTTTATACAAGAAAAGAAAAGATGATTTTTCACATCTTTTCTTTTTTGTCTTATGGTGCTTTTATTGTAGTCATTGCTGAAATATTTCCAACATTGTCTATTGCCCATAAGTAATATGTTTTTCCACTTTCAAATGTTACATCTGTTCCTGCATCTTTCCATGAACTTGATGCTGTTGGTGGTGTGCTTGAGGTACTTATATATCTTCCTTTTATTCCTGAACCTTTGTCTGTAT
>CALXEV010000042.1 GCA_944387425.1 uncultured Clostridia bacterium | reverse complement strand
ATACAAGAAAACAATTCTTTGAAAAAATAATAGAGGTACAAACACTTCTTGGAGGTGATTTGAACGATGTTATTTAAATTATCTGTAAAAAATATGAAAAAAAGTATAAAAGATTATGCAATATACTTTTTAACATTAGTACTAGGTGTAGCAATCTTTTATATGTTTAACTCTCTAGATAGTCAACAAGCAATGTTACAGGTTTCACAATCCACAAGAGATATTATAAAATTAATGATTTCAATGCTTAGTTATGTTTCAGTATTTATTGCAGTAATACTTGGATTATTGATTGTATATGCAAACAACTTTTTAATAAATAGGAGAAAAAGAGAATTTGGAATATACATGACTTTGGGTATGGGAAGAAGACAAATATCTAAAATAATCCTTATTGAAACAATATTAGTTGGAATTTTATCATTAATAGTTGGTATTTTTATAGGAGTATTTGCATCACAATTTATGTCAATACTAGTTGCAAAATTGTTTGATGCTGATATGACAGAATTTACATTTGTATTTTCAAAAAGTGCTTGTATAAAGACTTGTATATATTTTGCTGTAATGTATTTAGCAGTTATGTTATTTAATACATTAACAATTTCAAGATATAAACTTATAAATTTATTAACAGCAATTAAAAAGAATGAAAATATAAAAATAAAAAATCCTGTTATTTCTATTTTGATATTTATTTTGTCAGCAGTAATACTTGGATATGCATATTACAAAGTAACAGGTGGTGTTACAGAATTAAATACGGCAGATAAAATGTTAGGACCAATAATAATGGGAATAGTAGGCACTGTTGGAGTATTCTGGTCATTATCAGGATTTATATTAAGGATAGTTCAATTAAGAAAAAAGACATATTTAAAAGGAACAAATATGTTTGTATTAAGACAACTTAATAATAAAATAAACACTACAGTTATTAGTATGAGCGTAATATGCTTAATGTTATTTATGACAATAAGTATTTTATCAAGTAGTTTATCATTACAAAGTACATTGTCAAAACAATTAGAGGAAATGACTCCTGTAGATGTTAACTTATATAAAACAGCTTATTTGCCAGAGAGCTATCAAAATCCAAGAACAGGAAAAATAACATATTATACAGAAGAACAGATAGAAGATTCAAGAGAACCTGTTTCATATACATTAGAAAATAATGGATATGATTTAAATGAGCTTAAAGATATAGTAGAAATTCCTATATATACAATACCTGGATGGACCATGGAAAAAAGCTTGGGAGACTATTTTGAAACAGCTAAAGCACAATTTTCAATGCTTGCATATGATTCACTAGAACCTGTTGTAAAAGTATCAGATTATAACAAAATAGCAACACTTTACGGTCAAGAACAATACACTTTAAATGATGATGAATATATAGTATTATGTGACTTTGATTCACAAAAAGTATTAAGAGATGAAGCATTAAAAGCAAATTCTGAAATTGAAATTGAAGGAAAAACATATCATTCAAAATATAATGAATGTAAAAGTGGCTTTATTGAAATGTCTACATCTCATGTTAATACAGGAATTATTTTAGTGCCAGACAGTTTTGAACTTAAAGAAGAGTGGACAGAAAGATACTTTCTTGCAGCAAACTTTAATGCTGAAACAGACGAAGAAAAAGAAGAACTAAATAAGGCATTTACAGAAGAGGATACTGAACTTTTTAAAAATTTAGATGAAAAAGGTATCGCACTTGATGGAATGACTAAAATTTCAATAACAGAAGCAAGTAAAGGATTAGCTACAATTGTAGTGTTTATATCGATTTATCTAGGAATAATATTCCTAATAGCAAGTTCTGCAATTTTAGCATTAAAACAATTAACAGAAAGTTCAGATAATAAGCAAAGATATACAATTCTAAGAAAAATTGGTTGTGATGAAAAAATGATTAACCAAGCATTATTTAGACAGATAGCAATATTTTTCATGTTACCATTAGTTTTAGCAATTATACATTCAACATTTGGAATACAATTTGCTATATCTGTGATGTCTGGACTTGCAAGTTCAGAAGAGTTATTACCATCAATAATTGCAACCACAATAATTATAGGATTGGTTTATGGATTATATTTCCTAGCAACATATTTAGGAAGCAAAAATATTATAAAAGATGAAGAATAAATTGAAGAATTAGAAAGAGAGGTGGTAAAAATGAAAAAGATATTAAAAATTATATTTTTCTTAATTTTAATATTAACAAGTATAGCATTACTATATATAGGTAATGGATATGACATGTATAAACAAGCAATTTCACAAATGTCGCTTGAACAAAAAGTACAAGAAATACAAAGCAAAGAAAACTATACAAAATTTTCAGAATTACCACAAATGTATGTAAATGCAATTATAAGTGTAGAAGACAAAAGGTTCTATAAGCATAATGGAATTGATGTAATAGCTATTTGTAGAGCAGCAATTAATGATATAAAAGCTATGTCTTTTGTAGAAGGAGGTAGCACAATAACACAACAATTAGCAAAAAATATGTATTTTACACAAGAGAAAAAAATAGAGAGAAAGATTGCAGAAGTATTTATGGCATGGGAGATAGAAGACAAATATTCTAAAGAAGAAATTTTTGAATTATATGTTAATACAATTTATTTTGGAGATGGCTATTATACAGTAAAAGACGCTTGTCATGGTTATTTCAACAAAGAAGTAAATGAAATGACAGATAGTGAATGTATTTTATTAGCAGGTATTCCAAATGCACCATCTGCATATTCTCCAACCAAAAATCCAGATTTAGCAAAACAACGACAAAGACAAGTTATAGAGAAGATGATTGAAAATGGTTATTTGACACAAGAAGAAGCAAATAAAATATTAGAAGAATAAAAAAATTAAAAGAAAATTATTTTATATTATAAAAGTATAGAATAATTTTCTTTTTTGTGATATAGTGTTTTTAATAAAAGGAGAGAAGTTATGAAAAAGAAAATTTTAAAAACTATTTTAGTTATAATAATACTATTAGTTATAGGAATTGGTTATGTTATATATATAGGAGTAAAACAAGGCAAGAAATTAGCAAACGAGTTTCAAGAGATGTCTAATCTGATAAGTGAAGAAAATATCGATTTTGACTCAATAGATGATATATTAGATAGAACTGTTACTACAGGAGACTTGGCGATTTTCGAAGATGCTTTTAAATCTTATTTTAGAGAACTTTTTGAAACTGCAAAAAAAGTACATGAAGTTGCAAATAATGATAAAATATCTTATATATTTACACAAGAAAATTATACTAAAGATGGAAAAGATTTTGTGGAAACTCGAAACTATCTCAATACAACAAGAAAAACATTAGAAGAATGTAAAGCAAAAATTAACGAACTTTCTACAAAGGAAAAAATAATGTCATATATAGAGAATAAAGGATTAAACAGTTTTTTTGTTGATTTATATCAAAAAGAATTTGCCGAGGAGATAGAAAAAAAAGATTTTTATAATACTGTTGAAATAGCATTAGATGAAAAAATACTTATATTAGCCTCTTCTCAAAGTATAATTGATTTTCTAGTAGATAATAAAGAGAATTGGGAAATGCAAGGAGAATATATAGTTTTTAATAGTGAAGATTTAACAAACCAATATAACCAATTAATAGACAAAGATAATGAGTTAATAGATAAAATTAATGGATTAGATATATAAAGGAAATAAAAATATGAGAAAATCAAGAAAAATAAAGAATTTAACAGTTGGAATTATTTTTACAATAGTTGTAGCTGTAGTAGGGTATTTTAATACAAGTAGTCAAATAACTCCAAAAACAGTTGCTCAAAATTCATATAACCCAAATAATATTCCAGAATATAATAATGAACCTTATGTAGTTTTAAATGACAATATTCCAGAATTTACAGAGTCAGATTATACAACAGAAAGTTTTGAAAAATATTCTGAATTAGATAGTCTTGGTAGATGTGGTGTTGCATATGCAAATATTTGTAGAGAAACAATGCCAAAAGAAAATGAAGAAAGAGGAGATATTAGTTCAGTAAAACCAACTGGATGGGTACAAAAAAGATATGATGGAGAATATTTGTATAATAGATGTCATTTGATTGGCTATCAATTATCTAACGAAAATGCAAATGAATTAAATCTAATTACAGGTACACGCTATTTTAATACAACAGGAATGTTACCATTTGAAAACCAAGTTGCTGAATATATTAAAAATCAAAATACAGAAGAAAATAAGCATGTATTATATAGAGTAACTCCTATATATAAAGAAAATGAACTTGTTGCAAGAGGAGTACAAATGGAAGCATATTCTGTAGAAGATAATGGACAAGGCATATGTTTTAATGTTTTTGTATATAATGTGCAACCAGGAATTAATATAGATTATGCTACTGGAGAAAGTTCAATCAACAATAAAGAGGTGTGAAATGATTAAATTAAGTGAAAAAATAATAACAAAATATAGAGATAAATTTTTAGTTGAAAGGCATAATATTTTAATTGAATATGCAGAAAAAACTAAAGAGCAAGGAACAATGTATTTTATTTATGATAAGAACACAAAAAATGATTTAATATATAATGCTACTATTTGTGAAAATGGAAAATCTCATCAAGTAATTCAACTAAATAAAAATGAACTTCCAAAAGAAGCAGAAATAAATACAGTTTTAAGAAAAAGTCAAAATGGTTATGAATTTGATAAAACTGCAACAGAAAAAATAAAAAATGAACTAGATGAATTATTAAAAAAATTGTTAAAAGAACAAGAAAAAGAACTTCAACAAAAAAGAATAGAAGGTCATATATATGAATTTGTAGAAAAATCTCAAAATATAGTTACATTAATAGATATAACAAAAAATGATGGTAGATGTTTTGAAGATACAGAATTCCCAAAAGAATATTTAGAAAAAGCAAAAGAAGGAGAAAAATATCAATTCATAAATGGTAAATATAAACCTTATAAATAATAAAACAATATAAAAAATTTGAAAGGTGGCAAAATGAAAAAGAAAAAAGTATTATTTATATCAAGCACAGGAGGACATTTAAATGAACTATTACAATTAAGTCCTTTATTTTCAAAATATGATTATCATATAATAACAGAAAAAGATAAAACAACTAAAAGCTTAAAAGAAAAATATGGTAAAAAAATTTCATATTTGCCATATGGAACTAGAAAGAAATTATTTGCATATATTTTTATTTATACTTTTTTATGTTTTAAAACAATATACTTATATTTTAAAATTAGACCTAAATACATAGTTACTACAGGAACACATACAGCTGGACCAATGTGCTATTTAGGAAAATTATTTGGAAGTAAAATAATTTACATAGAAACATACGCAAATAGGAACAAGAAAACTGCAACAGGTAGATTAATATATCCAATAGCTGATTTATTTATAGTTCAATGGAAAGAATTACTTGAATTATATCCTAAAGCTATATATGGAGGTGCAATTTATTAATGATACTAGTACTATTAGGAACACAGAATAATAGTTTTCATAGATTGTTAGAAGAGGTAGAAAAAAACATAGAAAATGGTACAATAAAAGAAGAAGTTATAGCTCAAAAAGGATATACCAAATTTGAAAGTAATAAAATTAAACTTTTTGATGAAGTACCATTAGAGGAAATGAAAAAATTAATAAATCAAGCTAATATAATAATAACACATGGCGGTGTTGGTTCAATAATAACAGCCATAACAAAAGGAAAAAAGGTAATCGCAGTACCACGTTTAAAAAAATATAAAGAACATGTAAATGACCATCAAACAGAAATAGTTGAGGCGTTTAATAGAGAGGGATATATAATAGGAATACAATATGTAAGTGAATTAGGAGATGCATTAAGAAGAATAAAAGAATTTACTCCAAAAAAGTATGAAAAAAATACTGGTAATATTATAAAAATAATTGA
>CALXEV010000041.1 GCA_944387425.1 uncultured Clostridia bacterium | reverse complement strand
TTAAAAATATAAAAGAAAGAATATGTTTATAAAATTTATATTAAATAAACCTTATAAACATATTATACGAGGAGAATAAGTCAATGAAAAGAAAAGAAACAAAAGCCAAAAACAGAGGAGTAACCCTAGTAGCACTTGTAGTGACAGTAGTAGTAACAATAATAATAGCAAGCATAACATTAGGAACACTATTAGGAGACAATGGAATAATAAAAAATAGTCAATCTTCAAAAGAAACAGCAGAACAACAAAGTGAAAGAATTGCAGTAGAACAAGCAACAACAGCTGCAATGACACAAGATAGATATGGAAAATTAGAAGAAAGTATTTTTAAAGAAGAATTAGATAATGCAACAGAGGGAGCAAAAACAAATACATATGATGATATCTTTTCAGTAATAGTAACGTTTGAAGATACCAAAAGAGCATATGAAGTAGATACAGAAACAGGAGAAGTAACGCCAATACCATATCCATATGAAAATGTAGGTATAAGTTTAAGTTATTCACTAGAAAAAGATGGAAGAACATGGTTGCAAGATGGAAGTGAATGGACAAATGATAATGTAGTAGTAACAGTAAATTTTGATGAAAACAATTCTGAATATAATGATTGGACAGAAAATAAAAAAATAATGTATAGATTAGAAAAAGATACAGAATGGAAAGAATATAATGATAGTAGCAAAATAGTATCAGAAAGAAATCAAAAAGTATATGTTAAAGTACAAGGAGACGAAAACAGAACAAAAGTAGTAGAGGGAGAAGTAAAATATATAGATAAAATAAAACCTGTTATAAAAAAAGTAGAAGTAGCAGGAAATCAAGTAAAAATAGAAGCAACAGATGAAGCTTCAGGAATAATAGGATATGCAGTAACAACAAGTAAAAACCAGCCAACAAACTTTACAAGCTGTACAAACACAAAAGAATTTAACAAAGTAGTAACAGCAAGTACAACAGGAAAAAACTATTATGTCTGGGTAAAAGATGCAGCAGGAAATATAGGAAGCAATATATATACAGTAATAGCAGAAGAAATACCAAGCGGAGATGAAATAATTATAACGCACACTCCAACAGAATGGACAAATGGTAATGTTACAGCAACAGCAAGTTCACAAATAGCAGATTTAGAAATACAAATGTCAACAGATAATTCAAACTGGAAAACAACAAAGACATTAACAGTAGAACAAAATGGAACAGTATATGCAAGATTTTGGAATGGAAATGAAGCAGGAAGTGCAACAACACATCAAATAAGTAATATAGATAAAATAAAACCAACAATAACAGTAAATCCAGAAACATCAAATGCAAGTAAAACAAAGGAAATTACAATAACAGCAAGAGATGAAGGAGGCTCAGGACTAAGTTCATCAAATAGCTATCAATACTATTTATCAACAAGTAAAACATCTCAAGAAGGAGGAGAATGGAAAGATTATACTAGTGGACAAACATTTCCTATAGGAACGGGGTTAAATGGAACATATTATTTACATATAAAACCTATAAAAGATAATGCAACAAATATATCAACTACAGCTTCAACACAAGTATATGGGCCATATGTATTTGCAAACAAAGCTCCAACAATAACAATAAGTCCAAATAATCAAAGCAATTATACAAAAAGTACAAATGTAATAATAACAGTAACAGATAATAATGGAGTAGGTTTAAGTTCATCAAATAGTTATCAATATTACCTATCAACAAGTAGTACTTCACAAGTAGGTGGAAGTTGGCAAAATTATATTAGTGGACAAGCATTTCCTATAGGAGAAGGAAAAACAGGAACATATTATATACATGTAAAATCAGTAAGTGATAATGCAGGGAATTCATCAGGAAACAAAGTAAGTGGAGCATTTTATTTTGATAATACAGCACCTGTAATAACTAAAACACCATCTAATCCACAAGAACCGGTTAAAAATGCAACAATAACAATAACAGCTTCAGATACAGGAGGATCAAAATTAAACAACAATAATAGTTATCAATATTACCTATCAACAAGTAGTACAAGTTTTTCAGGAGGTTCTTGGACACCATATAAAAGCGGAGAATCATTTACAATAGGAACTGGACTAAATGGAACATATTATTTATTTGTTAAACAAATATCAGATATGGCAACAAATAAGAGTAAACAAAATGGAACAATAATAACAATAGGTGGAACAGAATATCATAGATTTGGTGCATATACATTCCAAAATTTAGGAATATATGTTGCATTAAATGGAAACACATTAGGATTTTTTGATACAGAACAAAAGGCAAGAGCATATGCTGATAGCACGGCACATTATTTTGGAAATATAGAAGGAGAAAACTATACTTATATTGGACAACAACCATGGTATACATATAGAACACAGATAACGACAGTTAAAATATTTGACTCAATAACTCCTAGAAATACAGGACGTTGGTTTGCTGGATTAGAGCAGATAACTAATTTTATAAATTTAGGTAATTTAAAGATGCATAAAAATGTTAGTATGGAATACATGTTTTATGGTTGTAAAAAAATTTCAACACTTGATTTAAGTAGTTTTAATACAAGTAGTGTAACTAATATGACAGGAGTTTTCCAAGATTGTTTGCAGTTGTCAAACTTAAACATAAGCACATGGAATACTTCAAATGTAACAGACATGAAATATATGTTCTGTGGAGATAGTAAATTAGCATCACTTAATGTTAGTAATTTTAATACAAGTAAAGTAACAAATATGGAATTTATGTTTTATTTGTGTTCATCTCTAGTTAATTTAAATTTAAATAATTTTGATACAAGTAACGTTACTACTATGCAAGCAATGTTTTGGCAATGTGAGAATTTAACTTCTCTTGATTTAAGTAAATTTAATGTATCAAAAGTTGTTTACATGAACAAAATGTTTCAGAATTGTTATAAAATAACGAATATAAACATAAGCACATGGAATACTTCAAATGTAATTGATATGCAATATATGTTTTGTGGAGACTCAAAACTACCATCTATCAATTTAAGTAGTTTTAATACAAGCAAAGTAACAAATATGCATGAAATGTTTTCAGATTGTAATTCACTTACAACATTAAATTTAAGAAATTTTGACACAAGAAATGTAACTGATATGATAGGTATGTTTAGAGATACACCAATGCTTTCAACTATTTATGTAGGTGGAAATTGGAGTACTTCACAAGCAAATACACAAGATATATTCACAGGATGTGGAACAAATCATGTAACATATTAGAAAAAGAGGGTCACTACAAAGTGAACCTCTTTATTTTGCCATAGCATTTAATTTTTTTGATAAACTAGATTTCTTTCTAGAAGCTGTATTTTTTACAATAACACCTTTAGTGCAAGCTTGATCTATTTTCTTTGTAGCTTCAGAAAGTAAAGCTTTAGCTTCTTCTACATTACCAGAAGCAACAGCTTCTTCGAATTTTTTAACTGCTGTTTTATATGCTGTTTTAATCATATTATTTTCTAAAGTTTTTTTCTCAATTATTTTAACTCTCTTTTTTGCTGACTTAATATTTGGCATTTATGATGCACCTCCTCTTAGTAAAATAAACTATAACGCATATCATTATAACATACAAAATGGCATTTGACAAGACTTGAACATGAAAATTATTTCTTTTTTGTAAAAATCTTGCACTTAAGGTAATATTATGTTATATTATTATAGAAAAGTTACAAAGAAAGGTAGTGTTCAAATGATAGCAATAGGTAGTGACCATGGAGGTTATAAATTAAAAGAAGAAATAAAAAGATATTTAGAAGAAAAAGATATAAAATATGCAGACTGTGGAACAAACTCTGAAGAAAGTGTAGACTATCCAGATATAGCAAAAGCAGTATGCCAAAAAATGCAAAATAAAGAATGTAATCAAGGAATATTAATTTGTAGATCTGGAATTGGAATGAGTATAGTAGCAAATAAATTTAAAGGAATTAGATGTGCAAAATGTGAAAATGAAGAAGAAGCAAAATTTTCTAGAATGCACAATGATAGTAATGTGTTAGCATTAGGTGCAGACTATATAGATATAAATGAAGCAATAAGAGTTGTAAGAACATGGCTTGCAACAGAATTCGCAGGAGGAAGACATAAAGATAGAGTTGATATAATAAAAGAAATAGAAAAAGAAAATATGAAATAATGGAGGTTATGCAATAAATGTGGGGAAACATAGCAATAGCTTTTATATTAGCTTTTATAGTATCATTTATGGCAACACCATATACGATAAAAATAGCTAATAAAATAGGAGCTGTAGATATACCTAAAGACAAAAGAAGAATGCATACTAAAAAAATGCCTAAATTTGGAGGACCAGCAGTAATACTAGGCTTTATTGTTTCCATAACATATCTAATAGTTGTAATGAGTATAGAGGGCAGTTTGGATTTATTTACTGAACAAGAATATGGAAAAAAGTTACTTGGTGTTTTTCTAGGAATTTTAGTTATTGCAATAACAGGAATAATAGATGATATAAAAACATTAAAGCCTTGGCAAGAGCTACTAGGTCAAGTAGTTGCGGCAATAATAGTAGTAGCATTTGGAACACAGATTGAACATTTAGACATACCATTTTTATATAGAATTGGATTAAATGAAGCTGTTTCCACAGTTGTTACAGTTTTGTGGATAGTTGGAGTAACAAATGCAATTAATTTAATAGATGGATTAGACGGATTGTCATCAGGAATTTCACTGATATCATGTATATCATTATTAATAATATTTTTAATGAGTGGTTCACCTATGATTGCAACGGTGATAGTTACTGCAATGAGTGGTGCATTAGTAGGATTTTTACCATATAATTTTTCACCAGCAAAAACATTTATAGGTGATGCAGGTTCAAACTTTTTAGGATTTATGTTAGCAGTAGTATCTATTCTCGGAGTAGCTAAAACATATACAATAGCAGTTATAGTTTTACCTGTCATAGTATTAGGACTACCAATTTTTGATGTAATGTTTGCTATAGTTAGAAGACTTGCTAAAGGAAAATCTATAAAAGCTGTATTTAAACCAGACAAAGGACATTTACATCATAGATTAGTAGAAAAAGGTTTTACACAAAAACAAGCAGTTTTAATATTATATGGACTAAGTGCTTCACTTGGAATGTTTGCAATAATATTATTAGATAGTGGAATTTGGAAAGCATTATCATTTTTATTAATGATAATAGCAGCAGTAGCAATTGGATATAGGAATTTTATAAAAGAAAAAGATGAACAAAAAGAAGTAGAAGAAAAACAAGATGTAACAAAACAGTAGATTAAGGAAAGGAATAAGATGAAAGACCAAATAATAAAATTTTTAGCATATGATGGAAAGATATCAGTTACTTGTGCATCAACAACAAACCTAGTTGAAGAAGCAAGAAAATTACATGATTTAAGTCCATTGTCAACAGCAGTACTTGGAAGAGTATTAACAATAACAGCATTAATGGGATCAGAAATGAAAAATAAAACTGATAAATTGACAATTCAAATTAAGGGAAATGGACCAATTGGAAAAATAGTATCAGTATCAGACAATTTTCCACATGTTAAAGCATATGTTACAGAACCACATGTAGATTTACCATTAAATGAATTTGAAAAACTAGATGTGGGAGGAGCAGTAGGAACACAAGGATTTATCAATGTAATAAAAGACATTGGACTTAAAGAACCATATATAGGCATAAGTCCATTAACTTCAGGAGAAATAGCAGAGGATTTTGCAAATTATTTTCAAACATCAGAACAAAAGCAAACAGCAATAGCATTAGGTGTTTTAGTTGACAAAAATGGAGTTCGTTCAAGCGGAGGATATATTATTACACCTATGCCAGATGCAACTGAAGAACAAATTTCAAAAGTAGAACAAGCAATATTTCAAGCAGGTGCGATGTCTAAAATGTTAGATAATAATTTAACTTTAAATGAAATTGCACAAAAAATAACAGGAGATAAAAAAGTAAAAGTGATAGATGCTTCAACTGAACCAGTATATGAGTGTGGTTGTAGTAAAGATAGATTTGCTGAAAGCCTAATGACACTAGGAAAAAAACAACTTGAAGAATTGATAGAAGAAGATGAAAAAGCAGAAATCAAATGTCAATTTTGTAATAAAATCTACAATTTTGATAAAAATGAATTACAAGAAATCTTAAAACAAGCTACAAAAAAATAAAAAAAGAAAGGAAATGTAAAAATGGAAAATGTAATAGTATTCGGACATAAAAATCCAGACACAGATTCAATCTGCTCAGCAATAGTTATGGCAGACCTACAAACAAAAGTAAGAGGAGAAGAAGTAATACCTTGCAGATTAGGAGAAATAAATGAGGAAACTAAATTTGCTTTAAAATATTTCGGAGCAAAAGAGCCACAATTAATAGAAAAAGTAGAAGAAGGACAAACTGTTATAATGGTAGATCATAATGAATTTACTCAAACAGTTGATGGAATAGAAAATGCAAAAATAGATACAGTTATTGATCACCATAGAATAAATAATTTTAAAACATCAGAGCCATTATTTTATTATGCACAACCAGTAGGATGCACATCTACATTATTATATGAATTATACACATTGAATAATGTAAAAATAGAACCACAAATGGCAGGGTTAATGTTAAGTGCAATAATATCAGATACATTATTATTAAAATCACCTACAACAACAGAAAAAGACGCAAAAACAGTAAAAGAATTAGCTAAAATTGCTAATATAGATGTTGAAAAATATGGACTTGAAATGTTAAAAGCAGGAACAAATCTAGATAAATACACAGAAGATGAATTAATTAGATTGGATGCTAAGAAAATTGAAAAAGAAGATATAAAATATATAATAGCACAAGTAAATACTGTAAGCATACCAGATGTATTAAAAAGAAAAGCTAAAATAGAAGAAGAAATGAATAAAGAAATTCTTGCAAAAGGATTAAGTTTATTTGTATTTGTTATAACAGATATTGTTAATAGTAACTCAGAAGCAATAGTATTGGGAGATAGAGTAGATGCAATTTCAAAGACATATGAAATTAAAGATAATATTGCAGTAATGCCAGGTGTTGTTTCAAGAAAGAAACAAATTTTGCCACTAGTTGAGAAAAATATATAAAAGGGACTTTTAAGTCTCTTTTTTTATGGTTGTATAAGTCTTAATTTTATAAAAATATCTTGCCATTATGTTAATTTTATGCTATAATAAAAAAGTGAATTATGTAAAATTTTG
>CALXEV010000040.1 GCA_944387425.1 uncultured Clostridia bacterium | reverse complement strand
AAAAAGGGACAGTGAGAAGTATGGAAATAGAAAAAATAAAAGCAATTATAGAAGCAATATTATTTTCAGCAGGAAGAATTGTAACACAAGAAGAACTAATATTAGCTTTAGAATTAAATAAAGAACAAATAGGGCCAATAATAAAGCAAATGCAAGAAGAATACAAAAATAGAGGGATAGAACTAATAAAAGTCGAAAATGGTTATCAACTATGCTCAAAAAAAGAATATTATGAATATATTTATCCAATACTTGACAAAAGGGCAAAACCAAATTTATCAACAGCAGCACTAGAAACTCTTTCAATAATTGCATATAATCAAAGAGCAACAAGAGCAGAAATTGAAGCAATTAGAGGTGTTAATAGTGATGGAACTATATACAAGCTTTTAGAATACGGCTTGATAGAAGATGCAGGAAAGGCTGATTTGCCCGGTAAGCCCACAACATATAAAACAACACCGGAATTTTTAAAAATGTTCGGTTATGAATCATTAGAAAAATTACCAGAACTACCGAGATATAAGCTTGATGCAAATAGGCAAATAGTCATAGACGAATTAATAGAAGAAAATGGAGGAGATTAATTATGAAATTATCACAAACAGGAATGGGAACAACCAAATTAAATAATATAGATGAAATGTATCCAGGTCAAAGTATTTTGCTTCAAACTGGTCAATTAGTACAATATGGAGCAGGTTTATTTGGATATAATACAGTTCCACTATTATTAAGAAGAAATATAGAAAGAATAATTGTAGAAACATTAAACAAATATGGATGTACAGAAGTATTATTACCAACATTACAACCAGATACAATCTGGAAAAATTCAGGAAGATATGATCACTATGTAAATGATGGAACAATGTTAGTAACAGAATCAAATAAAGGAACATTTTGCTTAGCTCCTACAGGAGAAGAAGCAATGCTTGAATTTGCAAGAGAAAAACTAAAATCATATAAAAATTTACCAGTAATATATTATCAAATTGGAGAAAAATTTAGAAATGAAATTAGAACAAGAGGATATTTATTAAGAGGAAAAGCATTCCCAATGTTAGATGCATATAGTTTTGACACAGATGTAGAAGGAATGGAAAAATCATATAACAATGTAAGAGAAGCATTTTTAGAAATATTCAGAAAAATTGGATTAAAAGTAATCCCAATAGTTGCAGATAATGGAGCAATGGGAGGAAAGAAATCAGAAGAATTTATGCTTATTTCAGACCAAGGAGAAGATAAAATATTATACAATGAAGAAACTGGAATTGGTTTAAATACAGAAATATTAGAAAGAGAAGATTACAAAACATATCTAAAAGAAGAATATGGAATAGAAGATATTTCAAATTATAAAGAGATTAGAACAATGGAATTAGGACATATATTCCAACTTGGAACAAGATATTCAGAGATGATGAATGGAAAATACATTAATCAAGAAGGAAAAGAAGCTCTTTACTATATGGGATGTTATGGAATTGGAGTAAGTAGAACACTTGCAGCATTATATGAACAATGTTTGATAAAAGACGAGAAATGGGGACCATGTGGATTTTCATTACCATTTAGAATTGCACCATTCAAATTGCAAATAATACCAAAATTAGAAGATAAAACAAAAATGGAAATGGCAGAAGAGATAATGAAAAGATTAGAAATGGTTGGATATGGTGTAATAATAGATGATAGAGAAAATATTAGTATAGGTGCAAAAATTAAAGATGCAAAAATACTTGGAACACCATATGTATTAGTACTAGGAGATAAACAACAAGGAGATACAATAGAAATAGAAAATGTTAAAACAGGAGAAAAAGAACAAACCACTGCTGATAAAATATTCGAATTCTTTTTGAATAAATCATTCTCTTCAGAATAATTCATAAAATATTAACAAAAAATAGTTGTAAAAAATAAAAAATATGATATACTTATAGGGACAAAAGTCAAATAAAACCTAGAAAGGGAGGAAAGTTCTATGGAAGAAAACAATAATAATGATGAAGTTTTAGAAATCACAGAAAATGAAGAGGGATCAAATGACGGAATAAAAATTGCCAATGATGTAGTTGCAGTAATAGCAGGAGTAGCAGTATCAGAAGTTGCAGGTGTAGCAAGTATGTCAGGTGGTTTTGCAGGAGGAATAACAGAAGTACTTAGTGGTAGAAAAAATCTATCAAAAGGAATAAAAGTCGAAGCAGATGAAAAAGAAGTAAAAATTGATGTAAACATAATAGTTGAATATGGTACAAGAATACCAGATGTTGCATTTGAAATACAAAACAGAGTAAAAAAATCAGTAGAAAACATGACAGGTCTTAAAGTCGTTGCAGTAAATGTACATGTACAAGGTGTAAGAACTGACAGAGAATTAGAAGAAGATAAAGATACACCAAAAGAAGAAAACTAAAAGGAAATGAGGAATGAAGATGAAATTTTTAGAAAGATTTGCACTAGTTGTTTATTCATATATAGTATTATTATTAGCAGTAGTAGTAAGTTTATTAATATTTAATTGGTTAGATTTAGATACATTGACAGAAATGACAGAAACATTAATAACAGGAGATATATCATCAAAAGTATTATTAGGTGTAAATGCTTTATTAATATTACTTTCATTAAAATGCATATTCTTTGATGAAAGCTCAAAAGAAAAAATGAGAGAAGCACAAGGAATATTGCTAAAAAATGAAAATGGTGAATTAATGATAACAAAAGACACATTAGATAATATGGTAAAAAAAGCAGTTGTTGGATTTGAAGAAGTAAAAGATTGTAAAGCAAAAATAAGTATAAATCAAAACAATGAAATTTCAATAACTTTATATATTGCAATAAATGAAAATGTAGTTATAAAAGATTTAGCAATCAACCTACAAACTAAAGTAAAAGAAGAAGTTAAAAATTCAGCAGATTTAGATGTTAAGACAGTAAATGTAAAAATAGTAAATCTTCAAGACAATCAAAATAATTAAGAATAGGATGATAAAAATGGATAATGTAAAAAGTTTTTTTAACCAATACAAAGGAGCAATAATAGGTGTAATTATAGCAATATTAATATTATGTACAAGATTATATAAATTAATTATTGCAATTGTTTTAATTTACATAGGTGCAGTTATAGGAAATTACGTACAACAAAATAAAAGTGATGTAAAAGAAAAATTGAAGAAATTTATAGATAGATTATAAAAGGTGGTAAAAATAGGAAATGAAAAGGTCAGTGATTAGAGAATTAGCATTTAAACTTATTTATAGCTTAGAAATTCAAAAGGCTAATGAACTAGAAGAACAAATTGATTTATTTTTAGAATGTAACGAACTAGAAGATGAACAAGCAAAAGAATACATTAAAGATGTAGTTAATGGGATAAACAAAAATGAAGATGAAATAAATGAACTTATAGAAAAAAATCTAAAAGCTGACTGGAAATTAGACAGACTATCTAAAATTGATTTAAGTATATTAAAACTTGCAATATATGAAATTAAATATAAAAATATACCATATAAAGTAGCAATAAATGAAGGATTAGAAATTGCAAAAAAATATGGAGAAGATAACTCTAAAAATTTCATAAATGGAATTTTAGCTAGCATCGTAAAAGAGATAGGAGATTAACTAATGAAATATAATGCAGTAACAGTAACACAATTAAACAAATACTTAAAAGACAGATTTGATGAAGACGAAAATTTAACTGCAATTTTAGTAAAAGGAGAAATTTCTAATTTTAAAAACCATTACACAGGACATCTATATTTTACATTAAAAGACGAGAATTCGTTAATAAAATGTATAATGTTTAAAAGCTATGCTGAGAAGCTAGCTTTTAAACCAAAAGATGGAATGAAAGTAATGGTTTTTGGCTCTGTATCAGTATTTGAAAGAGATGGAGTATATCAAATTTATGTGAAATCAATGCTTGAAGATGGAATGGGAGACTTACATGAAAAATTTGAGGAATTAAAAGCTAAATTAGAAAAAGAAGGATTATTTGAACAATCACATAAAAAGCCAATCCCACTTTATTCTAAAGTTATAGGAGTACTAACATCTCAAACAGGAGCAGTAATAAGAGATATAATAAATGTTTCAACAAGAAGAAATCCAAATGTATATATTAGATTATTACCAGTACCTGTACAAGGACCAGGAGCAGCGGAACAAATTGCAGAAAAAATAAAAATAATGAATGAAAAAAAATTAGCTGATGTACTTATTGTGGGTAGAGGAGGAGGTTCATTAGAAGACTTATGGCCTTTTAATGAAGAAGTAGTTGCACGAGCAATTTATGAATCAGAAATACCAATTATTTCTGCAGTAGGGCATGAAACAGATTTTACTATAGCAGATTTTGTGGCAGACTTAAGAGCACCAACTCCATCTGCAGCAGCAGAACTAGCAGTTCCTGATATATATGAACTAAAACAAAAAATATTAAAAGAACAACTTCGTTATAGAAATGCATTAAAAAAGAAAGTTGAATTAATGAGATTACGATATGAAAAAGTAATGAAATCAAGAGCATTTACAGATCCAACAAGAAAAATAAAAGATAATTATGTTTTAGTAGATTCATGTATAAAAAGATTAGAAACAAAAATTAAGCAAATTTATAAAATAAAAAATGATAAATTTATAGAATTAGCTACAAGGCTAGATACATTAAGTCCTCTAAAAACATTGATGAGAGGATATAGCTTAACAGAAAAAGATGGACAAATAATAAAAAGTGTTGAACAATTGAAATCACAAGATGAAGTGAAAATAAGACTTTGTGATGGAGAAAAAAATGCTAAGATTTTATAAAAAGAGGGAAAATTATGAAAAAACAAAAGAAACAAACAATTTTAACAATAATATTGGTCATTGCAATAATTGCATTAGTAGCAGTTATTGCAAGTCAAATATTTTTGCAACAAAATAATGAACCAGCAAATACAGAAAACACCAACAATATTTCAAATCAAGAAGATAATACAGTGAATACAACAACAGAAAATTCAGAAGAAAATACTGTTAAAGAAGAACTTAAGCAACCAGAAAGCCAAGATGATTATATTGGTGAAGAAGAACAAGAAAGTAACAATGATGAGCAAACACAAGTTACAGAAAATAAAGATGAAAAAGCAATAGAACTTGCTAAAAAAGAATATGGAGAAGATGATACATCAGTTACATATAGTATTGAAAGAAAAGATGGTAACAAGTATTATGTAGCTGTAAAAAGTGATGCAACAGTTGTAATGTGGTATGAAGTTGATACTGATACATGGGAAATCAGTGAATATTAGAGAGGAGGAAGAGTTAGCAGTTATACTAACTTTAAAATCAAATGGAAAAAGAAAATAATTTTGAAGATTCTATGAAAAATTTAGAACGAATAGCAACAGAATTAGAAAATGGTAATTTAAGTTTAGATGAATCTGTAAAAAAATTTGAAGAAGGAATGAAATTAGCAAAACAATGTAATGATATTTTAGAACAAGCAGAAAAGAAAATCACAATTCTTCTAGAAAAAAATGGAGAATTAGAAGAACAGAATTTTGAGGCTAATTAATTCTAAGGAATAAGGAGAAAAGGGGAATGAACTATTTGTTAGATATACTTAATAATAAATTTATATATATACCAATTCTTGTATGGTTTTTTATACAATCATTTAAAGTAATATGGGACTTGGTAGCAACAAAAAAGTTTAATTTTAAGAGAATATTAGGTGCAGGAGGAATGCCAAGTTCTCATTCAGCAGTAGTAACAAGTTTAACTGTATTAATAGGAAAATCAGAAGGATTAGATTCTCCTATATTCGCATTATCTTTTATTTTTGCTATGGTAGTAATGTATGATGCTGCTGGAGTGAGAAGAGCAGCAGGAAAGCAAGCACATTTGTTAAACAAAATAATTGAAACACCGGGGCTTACAAATGTAGAAGTACAAGAAAGATTAGTAGAAGTTTTAGGACATACTCCACTACAAGTAATAGTTGGTGCAACAATAGGGATTATAGTAGGATTAATTTTTTAAAGAAAGAAGTTGGTAAAATGACAGATATAGAAATAGCTAAACAGGTAGAGTTAAAAAATATTTTAGAAATTGCTAAAGAATGTGGATTAACAGAAGATGATATTGAAAGCTATGGAAAATATAAAGCTAAGATTTTAAATTCTACAAATGAAAAACTAAAAAATAAAAAAGATGGAAAACTAATTCTTGTAACAGCAATGAGTCCAACACCACTTGGTGAAGGTAAGACTACTATATCAATATCAATTGCAGATGGGTTAAGAAAAATAGGAAAAAAATCAATCCTAGCATTAAGAGAACCATCATTAGGACCAGTATTTGGGATAAAAGGTGGAGCAACAGGTGGAGGTAGAGCTCAAGTTGCACCAATGGAAGATATTAATCTACATTTTACTGGAGATATACATGCAATTACATCAGCAAATAATTTATTATCAGCTATGATAGATAATCATATATATTTTGGTAATGAACTTGGAATTGAAAAAGTTACATGGAAAAGATGTATGGATTTAAATGATAGGCAATTACGAAAAGTTAAAACAGGATTATCAGGAGAAAGTAAAATAGTTCCAAGAGATGATGGATTTGATATAACAGTAGCATCAGAGATTATGGCAATTTTATGTTTGTCAAAAGATATGAACGATTTAAAAGAACGATTAGGTAATATAATAATCGGATATAATAAAAAAGGTAAACCAGTATATGCAAGAGACTTAAAAGCAGAAGGAAGCATGGCTGTTCTCCTAAAAGATGCTATAAAACCAAATTTAGTACAAACATTAGAGCATACACCAGCTCTAATTCATGGAGGACCTTTTGCCAATATTGCTCATGGATGTAATTCAATAATTGCTACAAAACTTGCAATGAAACTTGCAGATTACACTGTTACAGAAGCAGGTTTTGGAGCTGATTTAGGTGCAGAAAAATTCTTAGACATAAAATGTAGAAATGCAAATATAAAGCCAAATGTAGTTGTGTGTGTTGCAACAATAAAAGCTCTAAAATATCATGGAGGAGTTCCAAAAGAGAAAATTCAAGAACCTAGTATGTCAGGGCTAGAAAAGGGAATGATTAATTTATATAAGCATATTGATAATCTAAGAGGAAAATTTGGTTTAAATGTTATTGTTGCTATAAACAAATTTAATACTGATACTGATGAAGAATTAAGATTTGTACAAGATGAACTATCAAAAAGAAAAGTTCAGTCAAGTGTTGTAGAAAGTTGGGCAAAAGGAGGAGAAGGTGCTGTTGATATTGCTAAACAGATTGTTGAACTTTCAAAAAAAGATGATGAATTTAATTTTATCTATGATTTGGATGAAAAAATTGTAGAAAAAATTAATAAAGTAGTCATGAAAGTGTATGGAGCAAAATCTGTAATATATTCTGAAGAAGTTACACAAAAAATACAAAAAATAGAGGAAATGGGATATGATAAACTTCCTATTTGTATTGCAAAAACTCAGTATTCATTTTCAGATGATCCTAAAAATTTAGAATGTCAAGAATCATTTGAAATTACTATTAGAGATGTTGAGCTTAAGGCTGGTGCAGGTTTTATAGTTGTTCTTACAGGTCAAATTATGACTATGCCAGGGTTACCTAAAGTGCCTTCTGCTGAAAGTATTGATATTGATGAAAATGGCGAAGTTGTAGGGATATTTTGACATTTGGCATTTGGTGCCGGTTCT
>CALXEV010000039.1 GCA_944387425.1 uncultured Clostridia bacterium | reverse complement strand
AGAATTTCAGTTTCAAAATATCAAGAAAATTTTATATTAAAAGGTGGTTTACTGTTATCAGCACTATTTGGAATCAATAATAGAACCACAAGAGATATGGATACAACAATCAAAGGATTAGATATTTCCAAGGAGCAGATGGAAAAAATTTTGAACGAAATATTAAATATTGATTTAAAAGACGGAGTAAAGTTTGAATTAATAGATATAACTGATATAAGAGAAGAAGATGAATATGGTGGAAATAAATATCATTTAATTGGAAAATTAGAAAATATAAAAATATTAATTTATACATATAATGTTGAAACAATAATATCCGAAAAAATTGAAACTATTTTAAGAAGAGGACAATACAATAGTAGAATGAAGGATTATTACGATATACATATGTTTTTAAGCAAATTTAAAGATAATATTGATATTAAGAATTTAAAACTATCAATAAAAAATACATTTGACAGAAGGGAATCTCTTGATTACTTAAAAGATTATGAGCAGATTTTAGATGCTATATCTTCATATGATAGAATTGTAAGGTTATGGAAAGGATATGCTAAAAAAAATAAATATGCAAATGATATTAAGTTTGAAGAAATCATAAAAGAAATAAAAGAATTTATTTCAAGTTTAGACATAGAAATTTCAACTGTTTAATATGATTTTGTTTCACATCATTGACACAACAACAGTAAATAAAAATTTTTTCTCAAAATCATATGGTTCTTTTTATTATTTTATGATATATTATAAGAACAAGTAAACAATAAATATAAAAACTCATATAATCAAGATAGGAGGAATTATAATGAAGGTTTTACTAGTAAATGGAGGTCCACACAAAGATGGGTGTACATATACAGCCTTATCTGAAGTGGCAAAAACACTTAATGAAGAAAACATTGAAACAGAAATATTCTGGGTTGGTACCAAACCAATTGCAGGATGTATAGCTTGCAAAACATGTGCAAAAACAGGAAAATGTGTTTTTGATGATGTAGTAAATGAATTTGTAGAAAAAGCAAAAGATGCAGACGGATTTATATTTGGTAGTCCAGTACATTATGCTTCAGCATCAGGTGCAATAACATCATTTATGGACAGAGCATTTTATTCTGCATTTCAAGGAGGAAAAGGAGATTACTTCTCATTTAAACCTGCATCAGTAGTAGTTTCAGCAAGAAGAGCAGGAACAACTGCAACATATGACCAATTAAATAAATACTTTGGAATTACACAAATGCCTATAATTTCATCAAGATATTGGAATATGGTACATGGAGCAACACCTGATGATGTAAGAAAAGATGAAGAAGGTATGCAAATAATGAGAATACTTGGAAGAAATATGGCTTATTATCTAAAATGTATAGAGGCTGGTAAAGAAAAAGGAATAAAACTACCAGAACAAGAAAAAACTAAATTTACTAATTTCATAAAATAAGCCTTTGGGCTTATACTTATGTAAAAATAGAGAAAGGAGTTAAAATTATGGAAAAAGCAAAAGTTTATTTTAGTAAAAAAGTAACACCAGAAAATGTTGTAAATTTATTTAAAGCAGTTGGAAAAGAACTACCACAAAAAGTAGCTGTAAAAGTTCATTCAGGTGAAGAAGGTAATCAAAATTATCTTCACCCAGAATTTATGAAACCAATGGTAGACTATATTAATGGTACAGTTGTTGAATGTAATACAGCTTATGAGGGAGAGAGAAATAGTACAGAAAAACATAAGAAATTATTAACATCACATGGTTGGAATAAATATTTTGATGTTGACTTAATGGATGAAGAAGATGATGACTTAGTACTTGAAATTCCTAATGGAAAAATATTAAAACAAAACTTTGTTGGAAAAAACATGAAAAACTATCAATCAATGTTAGTATTATCACATTTTAAAGGACACCCAATGGGCGGATATGGTGGAGCATTAAAACAATTATCAATAGGATGTGCTTCATCAAGAGGAAAAGCATGGATACATTCTGCAGGACAATCAAAAGATCAAACAGTAATTTGGGACAACCTACCAGAACAAGATAGATTTTTAGAATCAATGGCAGATAGTGCATCATCAGTAGTTGAATTTTTCAAAGGAAACATGGTATTTATAAATATGATGTGTAATATGTCAGTAGATTGTGATTGTTGTGCAGTTGCAGAAGACCCATGTATGAAAGATATTGGAATTTTAGCTTCACTTGACCCTGTTGCAATAGACCAAGCATGTATAGATTTAGTTAAAAATTCAAATGATCCAGGAAAAGCACATTTCTTAGAAAGAGTAGAAAGCAGACATGGAACTCATACAATTGATATGGCAGCAGAATTAGGATTTGGTACAAAAGAATATGAATTAATTAATTTAGATTAAAATAGAAAAGAATGATTTCATAAACCATATAGAAATCATTCTTTTTATATATTATTCATCCCAGTTATGATATACGTCCATAACATCATCTAATTCTTCAAGTCTTTCAATAAGTCTTTCCATTTTTTCTTGACCAGCTTCATCTAATGCAACGGTTGTTGTAGGAACCATTTGAACAGATGCCTCTAAAAATGTTAAACCTGCTTCTTCTAATTTTTCTCTTACATTTGAAAAATCTGATGGTGCAGTTGTGATTTCGTAAACTTCTTCAGAAGCATTAAAATCTTCAGCTCCAGCATCTAATGCCAACATCATTAATTCTTCTTCATCCATATTAGTTGAAGCTTTTTCTATAACAATAACACCTTTTTTATTAAATAAATAAGATACACATCCTGTTGTTCCTAAATTTCCGCCAGCTTTATCGAAAACATGTCTTACATCTGCTGCAGTTCTATTTCTGTTGTCTGTATTTGCATTTACTATAACTGCTACACCATTTGGACCATATCCTTCATAAACAACTTCTTCATATGTTGCTGTACTTCCTTCTCCAGAAGCTTTCTTTATAGCATTATTTATAGTGTCATTAGGCATATTAGCAGCTTTACATTTTGCTATAACATCTTTTAGTTTAGAATTTCCTGCAGGGTCTGGACCTCCTTGCTTTACAGCGATTAATAATTCTCTTCCAAGTTTTGTGAATATTTTTCCTCTTGCTGCATCAGCTTTTCCTTTTTTTGCTTGAATATTATGCCATTTTGAATGTCCTGACATGTTAATTCCTCCTTTCAAATAATATTTTCCTCAAAATTAATACATCAAATATTTTAACACAAAAATCTACATTTGTAAACAAATATTTTTTAGTACAATTTGACAGTTTTTTAAATTTATAGTAAACTATAAGTATAAGAGAAAGGGGAGATGATTATGAAGAAAAAAATAATCTTAGCCATAATTCTTGTTGTTATTATATTAGGTGCAGGTTTTGCATATGCGTATTTTGCTACAGATGCATTTAAAACAGACAAAGAATTATTTTTTAAATATGTCGGAAGCGATATATTAGAAAATTTTGCAGATGAAGATTTAACAAAATATAATGAGAAATTTTTAAATACATCTAGTTCATACAAAGGACAAGCAAAAATTACTGCTAATATGCCAGAAACACTTGAAGCAAATACAACAAACGAAATTAAAGTAGATATTGATGGAAAAAATGACCGTGTTCGTAATAGAACAGAAATGACAATGAATTTTGACTTTTCAGCAGGTGTAGTTATTCCAATAAGCTTAAAAGTTGAAGAAGATACAATAGGTATTCAAACAAACTTGTTAGATTCAAAATATATTGCAGTAAAAAATGAAAATTTAAAAGATTTAGCTGAAAAATTTGGGATTGATCCTACAACGATACCTGATAAAATTGAATTTTCAAGTAATGAATTTACTGATGAAGAAGTAAATAGTTTAAAAGAGAAATATAAAGCATTTTTTGATGAAAACTTAACTGATGAATTATTTACACAAGAAAAAGTAGATAACACTAAAACAGTTAAATTAGAAATGACAGCAGATAGATTTATAGATATTTTAACTAAGCTAATGCAAACTTTACGAGATGATGAAATCATACTAGGCAAAATTGCAGATAAAGATAGTTATCAAAAATCAATAGATGCACAAATTGAAGAATTACAAAAAATAGAAACAACTGATACTGATAAATTTGTAATGAATTTATATATCAAAAATAAAACAGTAGAAAAATATGAAGTTTTACTAAAAGAAGAAAACGAAACTATCATGACTGTTGATATAGAAAAAAATGACGGAAAATTGTCAATCAAAATATATGAATATGATGAGCTACTAGGCGAAATGACTTTATCTAAAACTAAAACAGAATCTGATTTGTCATATGACATTTCAATGAAGTTGTATGATGAAGGTGAAACTGTGGAATTAGCTTTATCTCTTAAATATGGTAATTTAGTAGCTTTAGATAATGTAACAGAAAGTTTAGAATTTTCACTTTCTTCTAATGATTCTACTATTACATCTGGTATAAATGTTACTGTAACTTTTGACACAACAGTAGAAGTAGAAGAAATTAATGAAAATAATGCAACAATTTTAAATGATTTAACAGACGAGGAATTACAAATGTTATTGTATAGAATATATCAAAATTTAGGATTAATGTAAAAACAAGTTCTAAAAAAAATTTAGGAGCATATATATATAATATATGCTCTTTTTTGATGTGCAAAAATGCATTATAAAAAAATGGAGGCAAATATGAATGAACTAAGAAATGTATTAGAATATTTGCCATATTCTATACAAGAAACAATTCAAAAAAAGATAAATGAAAAACTAGAAAATGAATTAAATGAAATTAGATTAAGAACAGACAAGCCATTAATTCTAAAATTTCCAAAAGAAGACTTGATTTTAGAACATATTGTAAAACAAGAAGAAGTATTAAAGAGTTTTGAAAAAATATGTGAAAATTCAGTATATTCATATAAAAGGCAAATTTGCGATGGATATATAACAATAAGAGGTGGAAACAGAGTTGGAATTGTAGGTAGTGCTGTAGTGGAAAATGGACAAGTTATAAATATAAACTATATATCAAGTTTGAATTTTAGAATAGCAAGAGAAAAAATTGGGTGTAGTGATAATATGATTAAACAGATTATAAACTATGAAACAAATTCTATATATAATACTCTAATAATATCCCCACCTGGTGGCGGAAAAACCACTCTTTTAAGAGATATAGTGAGAAATCTTAGTAATGGTTTTGAAGATTTTAAAGGTAAAACCATAGGAGTTGTAGACGAAAGAGGCGAAATTGCCGCAATGTACAAGGGAATACCTCAAAATAATGTAGGAATTAGAACAGATGTAATTGATAATATGCCAAAACCTGAGGCAATGAGAATTTTAGTACGTTCAATGTGCCCAGATATAATAGCTTGTGATGAAATAGGAAGTAAAGAAGATGCTGATGCAATAGATTATGCAATGTGTTCAGGAGTAAAGGGGATATTTACTGCACATGGAGGAAGTATTGAAGAAGTTAAGAAAAATCCTGAGCTGTCAAAGTTATTTAACAAGAATGTTTTTGAAAGAATAATTTTGTCACAGGGACGGTCCTTGGCGACAAATTTGACATTTGACATTTGGTGCCGGTTCTGTTTTGTAACAAAGGAGGAATTTATGGAAATCTTAAGATATATATTATTAATAATAATATTTTCATTATCAACTGCAATAGGATTAATGCTTTCAAAAATGTATGAAAATAGAGTAATTGAATTAAAAGAATTCAAAAACATTTTAAACTTTATAAAAACAAAAATAAAATTTACATATGAACCTTTAGCAGAAATATTTAAACAAATAGCAGAAAGTCAAGCAACAAAAACATCAATAATATTTGACAAGATGGTAGAGCAAATAAAATACAAACAAGCAAAAGTTGTTTGGGAAAATTGTATACAAGAAGCAGACATAAGTATTAATCAAGAAGATAAAGATGTATTAAAAAAACTTGGAAAATTACTTGGACAAACAGATGTAGAAGGACAAATAAGTGAAATAGAAGTTACTGAAAATTTCCTGGATATGCAAATAGAAAAAGCAGAAGAAGAAAGAAAAAAGAACCAGAAATTATATAAAACATTAGGAATCGTTACAGGACTTGTTTTAGTAATAATTCTATTATAGGGGGTCAATATGGATATAAACTTATTGTTTAAAATTGCTGCAATTGGAATATTAGTAGCTGTATTGCATCAAGTATTAGTAAGAGCTGGAAGAGAAGATCAAGCTATGATGACAACACTAGCAGGATTAGTTATAGTATTATCAATGGTAATACAAGAAATAAGCACTTTATTTGAATCTGTAAGAACATTATTCAACCTATAACATTTTACGAAGGAGAAACACTATGCAAGAATTAACTAAAATTATAGGTATTGGATTATTAACATTAGTAATAATTATAATTTTAAAACAATATAAACCAGAATTTGCAATATATGCTTCAATTATAGCCGGGATATTAATATTAGTAATAGCATTTGAAAAAATGACAGGTATTATAGAACTTTTACAAACCATTTCAAATAAAACATATATTAATAAAAGTTTTCTGACAATTTTAATAAAAATAACTGGAATAGCATTTTTAACAGAATTTGCAGTAAGTATATGTTCAGATGCAGGTGAAAAAGCAATCGCAAGCAAAATAGAAATTGGAAGTAAAATAATAATAATCACAATGTCCATGCCTATTATAACAAGTTTATTAGAACTTGTTGTTGAAATTTTACCATAGGAAGGAAGCAAATGAAAAAAATAATATTATTAATAGTGCTAATATTATTATTACAAACAAATCCTGTATTTGCAGAATCAGAAGAAGAGATAATGGAAACTACAAAAGACAAATTTGACATTAATCAGTTTATAGAAGATGCAGAAAGTTACACAGGTGAGTTTTTAGAAAATACAGATTTAAAGCAAGTATTAGAACAAGCAATTCAGGGAAACATAGATAACAAAGTGATTTATGGAAATATATTAAAATTATTTGGAAAAGAAATAAATTTAAGTATAGGTACACTTGTAAGTATTTTAGTTATAGTTGTAATTCATGGAATTTTAAAATCAATAACAGATGAACTCGAAAATAATAATATATCTCAAATTATTTATTTTGTACAATACATATTAATTGTGACATTAATAATGTCAAATTTTACAGAAATGATAAAACTGGTAAAAGAAACCGCAGAAGATTTAGTTGGATTTATAAATGTTTTATTACCATTATTATTAACACTAATGCTTTATACAGGAAGCATAACAACAAGCACAATATTAGAACCAATTATTTTATTTGCAATAAATTTAATAAGTAATGCTATAAAAAATTTATTAATACCAGTAGTTTTCATAATTGTTGTATTTTCGATTATTTCAAAGATTTCAGAAAAAGTTCAGATAGAAAAATTATCAAAATTTTTAAGAACAGGTGTTGTATGGGTATTAGGAATAGTCTTAACATTATTTGTTGGTGTTGTATCATTAGAGGGAACTTTAAGTAGTAGTGTAGATGGAATAACAGCCAAAACAGCTAAAGCAGCAGTATCTTCTGTAATACCTGTAGTAGGAAAAGTATTAGGAGATGTAGTAGATAGTGTACTAGGATGTGGAGTAATACTAAAAAATGCAGTTGGACTAGTTGGCGTTATAGTTATAATCGGAATATGTATAATACCAATTATTAAAATTGGTATACTTAGCATCATATATAGTCTATCTTCAGCATTAATTCAGCCAATTGCTGACACAAAAATTGTAAAATTATTAGAAGAAATGGGTGGAGTATTTAAAATTTTGTTAGGAATACTTTGTGCAATATCAGTAATGCTTATTATAGGAATAACATTAGTTATAAAAATTTCAAATAGTGGGATGATGTACAGATGATAAATTTTTTGAGTTCATGGGCTGAACAAATTGTATTAGCAGTTATTATAGCAACTTTGTTTGAATTAATTTTGCCCAAAAACAAAAATAAAAAATATATACAAATGGTAATTGGAGTATATGTATTATTTAATATAATATCTCCAATATTAGAAACTGAGCAAGTATTTTCTTTTGATGAATATAATATAGAAAAAGATAATGTGGTATCAGGAGAAGTATTAGATCAAAAATCAATGGATGAAAGAATAGAAAAAATCTATTTGGATGAATTAGAAGATACAGTTATAACTAAATTTGAAAAACAAGGATTTAAAGTGAAAAAATGTACAATTGATGCAGAACTTGATAGTTCAAAGAAAAATGCAGGAATTCATCTTATTACAGTAAAACTAGAAACTACAGAAAATTCAGAACAGATTGATGAGATAAAAAAAGATATTGCAACTGAGTTTGAAATTGAAGAGGACAAAATAAATATAAATATAGGATAGATACAAAGGAGGAGTTATGTTAAAGGATTTATTTAAAAAGAGTGGAAATGAAGATGAACAAAAAAGAAAAATGGAAAATATCGTGGTTTTTATAATTATTCTGATTATAACTGTTTTAGTTATAAATAGTATGTGGTCAAAAGATAAAGAAAGTACAGAAAACAAAGTAACAGATTCTTCAAAAGTTTTAGCAAATACTGATACAACAGAAGGACGAACAGAAGAAGAGTTAGAAGATAAATTGGCAGATATCTTAGAAACTATAAATGGTGTAGGAAAAGTAAAAGTTTTAATAAAATATTCTGAAAGTAGTTCTGTTGTTGCAATGTATAATGAAACAAGTTCAGAAAGTAAATCAGAAGAAAAAAATGGAGATGGAGAAACTAAAAATACAACTGAAACAGAAAATAAAAAAGAAATTGTATATACAGATGAAGATGGGGAAAGCAAGCCAATTACAGAAAAGGTTGTAATGCCTGTAATAGAAGGTGCAATAATAACAGCTCAAGGAGCGTCAAATTCTAATGTTAAAACATCTATCATAAGTGCAGTTGAAGCAGTTACAGGTCTTGCAGTACATAAAATACAAGTATTTGAAATGAAAGATGAGTAGTTTTAGGAGGTAAAAGTATGAAAAATTTTAAAATCAAAAAAAGCTCTGTTGCGATTTATGTATTAGCCCTAATGCTTGTAACAGCGGGTTATTGGAATTACATTTCTAAAGAAACTCAAACACTTGAAACAGTTAGTGTTGGAGAAACAGAGCAAAATACTACAGATGAAAATCTTGGTGATGCACAATTAGTTAGTAATAATGAATTAATTAAAGAAGAAGAGAGTAAAGAGCAAACTACAAATACAACAGACAAACCAGCAAGCTCAACTGATGAAGATAAAAAGGCTCCTGTAGGCTCAAATGATTATTTTGAGGAATCTAGATTATCAAGAGATACTATGTATTCACAAACACTTGAAACATATAAGAGTATGCTTAATAATTCTAATGTGTCTGAAGAACAAAAAGCAATTGTAACACAAGAAATTACAAAATTAAATCAAGAAAAAAATGCAATTATGATTTGTGAAAAATTAATGATAACGAAAGGATTTTCAGATTGCGTAATATTTGCAAATACAGATAGTATTAGTGTTATTGTAGAAGCAGATGAATTAAAAACAGATGAAATTGCACAAATACAAAATATAGTGTCAAGAGAAATGGGGGCAGAATTAGAAAATATACATATTATGACTAAAAATTAAAAA
>CALXEV010000038.1 GCA_944387425.1 uncultured Clostridia bacterium | reverse complement strand
CTTACAACATTTAAACATACATATAAGAAAAACTCAGATGGTCAATATTATTGGTATAGTACTGAGCCAGTAAAATAGAAAAAATAGCAGAATAAAATCTGCTATTTTTGTTTTTCTCTATAATCATTTCCCCATTCAACCATAGAATCTAGCACAGGTTTTAAACTCAAACCTGTTTCAGTAAGAGAATATTCTACTCTTGGAGGAACTTCAGCATAAACTTTTCTTTTAACCAATCCAGAAGCCTCCATTTGTCTTAAATTGTTTGTTAATACTTTTTGAGTAATACCAGTAACAGACTTTTTTAACTCTCCAAATCTTTTTTTACCGGTCAATAAATCTCTAATAATTAATACTTTCCATTTCTCGCCGATTAACCCCATTGTAATCTCAACAGGACAAGCTGGTAAATCTTTTTTCATAAACATCATCTCCAATAAAACTAACATAATTATAACAAAATACAATCAAAAAAACTTTAAAAAATTTTTTTGACCTTAGGAGCCAATAAAATCAACAAAGGTTACTTTTAAGAAACTATATCACCTAAAAGTGCCTACTTTACAAACAATTAAAACCTGATTAAAATAATTATAGAAAATGAAAAAAGTAGCTACAAATTTTCAAAATAAAAAAGGAGAGATTAAAATGGAAAATAGAAAAATAGAATTAAAAAAAGGTTTTATGGAAATATATGATTTTGGAGAAATAAAACTACATGCTTATCAAACAAATGACTTAATGAATGATGAATGTTATATTTTAGAAAATAAAGACAATGTTTTATTAATAGAGTTCCCTGCATTTTATGATAATCTAGGAGAATTTGAAGACTATGTAAGAGGATTAAACAAAAATATAGTAGGAAAAGTATTTTCAGATCATCCAAATGGAGGAACAATCTTAAAAGATGTAAAAGGATATGCTTCTGAAGGAACAATAAAATCTATGAAAGAAGGAACAATTCATAACCTAGTAACAGGATTTGAAAGTTCATTTGGAGGAGCTTTTGCAAAAGAAATGCATGAAATTACAGATGTATTAACAACACCAAATGTACATATTGGTGGTTTTGAATTAAACATCACATATCATGAAGAAAATATTGAAATAGAATTTCCTCAAATTAATTGTGTATATACACATATGTTAGGTCATGACTGTCATTCAATAGTTGCAGGAGAAGCACATGCAAATGCAATAATAAAACAATTAAATGGTTATAAAGAAAAAGAATATAACTTGATATTATCAAGCCATTATGTACCAGAAACATTAAAAGATGTTGATACAAAAATATCTTATCTCGAAAACATAAAAACATTTGCAAAAGAAAGTAAAGATGCAGAAGAATTTAAAAATATGGTAAAATCAAAATATCCAGAATATAGTGGACTAAATTATTTAGATATGACAGCAGGTTATTTCTTCCCACAAGCATAAAATAAAAAATTATTAGGAGTGATTGCATTGAAAAAATTAGATTTTTTGATTGAATATTTAATTAAAGAAAGAAATGAAAAAATAGAATTAAATAATTTACCCAAAGAAGAGAAAAAGAGGCTATTTCGTTCTTTATGTAATATTAGAGAACCAAGACCAATATCTAATGAATATATACAAATCGAAAATGAATACTTACAGGAGGAGTTACAAAGCAAAGAAATAACAAACATAGAAGATATAAAAACAATTTTAGAGTTATTTCCAAGTTCAAATTTAAAATATAAAGACAAAATATGTTTATGGAAAGGTGATATTACAACATTAAAAATAGATGCAATAGTAAATGCAGCAAACTCTCAGGGACTAGGATGCTTTATACCTTGTCATAAATGTATTGACAATGCAATTCACTCAGCAAGTGGAGTACAACTAAGACTTGAATGTAATAACAAAATGAAAGAAATAGGAAAACTAGAAACAGGTAAAGCAATTATCACAAAAGGATATAATTTACCGGCAAAATATGTTATACATACAGTAGGACCAATAATATATGAAGAAGTCACAGAAAAAGATATAGAAGCTCTAAAAAAATGCTATATTAATTCATTAGAGTTGGCAAAAGAAAATAATGTTAAAGAAATTGCATTTTGTTGCATATCAACAGGAGAATATAGATTTCCTAAAAATCAAGCTAGCAAAATAGCAATAGATACAGTAGTTCAATACTTAGACGAAAATGAAAATCAATTAAAAAAAATAGTTTTTAATGTATTCACTAAGCAAGATTATAATATTTATTTAAAGATTTTAGGTGAGAAATATGGAAGAATATAATTCAAGAATTTTAAAAGCAAAACAAGCAATCCAAAATGCTGATGCGATTATAATTGGCGCAGGTGCAGGACTTTCAACAGCCGCTGGTTCGGAATATAGTGGAGAAAATTTTGAAAAAAATTATAAAGAATTCATCCAAAAATATGATTTCCAAGATTTATATTCAGCAACATTTTACCCATTTGAAACACAAGAAGAAAAGTGGGCTTTCTGGGCTAAAGTAATAAAACTAAACAGACTAAATAAACCATTAAAATTATATCAAGAATTATTTGAATATGTGAAAAATAAAGAATATTTCGTAATCACAACAAATGTTGATGGACAATTCGAAATAGCTGGGTTTGAAAAAGAAAAAATATTTGCAGTTCAAGGTGACTATGAATTCATACAATGTGAAAATGCATGTCATAACAAACTTTATAATGATAAGGAAATGGTAGAAAAATGGTTAGAAAATACAAAAGACTGTAAAATTTCAAAAGAATTAGTTCCAAAATGTCCTGTTTGTGAAGATAAAATTACAGAAGCAAAGCAGAAAAGTTGGAAAATATTGAAAAGTCAAATAAGTTTGTGGTAGCATCATCGAAAAATGACAAAAAAGACCCGGTCCCAATTGGCATGTGTCAAAAAAGACCCGGTCCCAAATGAAAAAACATTGACAACTATTAAATTATATGATAAAATATTACCATATTTTAAGAGTATACCTAAAAGATGGAATTCTTGAGCGGTATAGAATAACAGATAATAAAAAGTTATTTACACTTTGAGATAGATTTAAAAGTCTTACAGAGGAGTCTTAAAAAAGATTCTTTTTGTGAGACTTTTTTTGATGAAAATAGGGGGAGAATAAAATGAAAGATGAATTAGAATTGGTATTTCCAACAAAAGAACATAAACAACAGGTTGAAGAATATTTAAAAGAATTTCAAGATAATGGAGAATATGAAATAGCAGGAGACGGAAAATTAGATATAATACAGAATTTTGAAGAATGGTTGAAAAAAGTACAAAATGATTTGTCAGAAGAATCTGTTGAAAATGATAGAATTCCTTCAACACTATATTTAACAATTAGAAAATCAGATAAAAAAATAGTAGGCAATATTCAAATCAGACATTATTTGAATGAAAGATTATTTAATTATGGTGGACATATAGGAGATAGTGTGCGTCCATCTGAGAGAAAAAAAGGTTATGCAACAGAACAGATTAGATTAGCACTAAAAAAATGCAAGCAGATAGGTATAGACAATGTATTAATGCAATGTAAAAAGAATAATATAGGATCAGCAAAAAGTATAATAAATAATGGTGGTATACTAGAAAAAGAAGTAAAAGTAAATGATGAAATTATACAAAGATATTGGATTGGTTTAAAGAAAAAATATACAGATAAATATATAGAAGGAAGAAGTAGGAAAACTATTTTTAAGATTAAATCAATTCAAACTAACGAATTTAATGGAGATGTTGCATTTTATAAATTTTTAGATGTTAAAGATAAATTTATAATTCCAAATGGAAAAGCAATAATGGACAACAATTATAAATGGCTTGAATTCTATGATTACAATTCAAAAATAAAGTTAACAACAATATATGATGAAAATAGTGAAATAATAGAATGGTATTTTGACATTGCTAGAAAAATTGGTAAAGAAAATGGAGTACCATATGAAGACGATTTATATTTAGATGTTGTTGTAACACCAGAAGGAAATATAATTTTATTAGATGAAGATGAACTAAAAAATGCATTTAATAGATTTGAAGTAAATAGTACAGATTTTGATATGGCATACAATGAAGCAAATAAATTAATGAATAAATTAAAAAATAATAAAGATAATTTAAAAAAATTTACAGACAAATTTTTAAAACTTATGGGAGGTGATAGCTAATGCCCAAATTTATACAAATAATAGGACCTCAAGCAGTTGGAAAAATGACTGTAGGTCAAGAATTAGCTAAAATAACAGGTTATAAATTATTATATAATCATATGACAATAGAAATGGTAAGACTAATATTTGATTATGATAAAGAAGTTTATAGAAAAATGAATAGTATAATAAGATATGATATTTTTAAAGAATTTTCTAAAAGCAATGAAAAAGGAATAATTTTTACAGGTTGTTTTGATTTTGGAGATAATTTTAAAAAAGAAAAAGAAGAAACAGACAAATGGATGAGTTTATTCGAAGAATCGTATACTGTAGAATTAGAAACTACTTTAGAAGAAAGGTTACGCCGAAATAAAACTTCAAATAGATTAGAATATAAAGCCTCTAAAAGAGATTTAGAATGGAGTGAAAAAGATTTATTAAAGTCTATAGAAAAACATAGATTAAATTCTAAACCTGGAGAGGGAGAAAAAATCTTTAAAAACTATTTAAAGATTGATAATACAAACATAACAGCTGTAGACACGGCAAAAATGATAAAACAAAAATTTTATTTATAGGAAGAAGGTAATGGAGTATGAAATATTTTAAAAAATTAGTAGGAGATAGAATATATTTATCCCCAAAAGGAGTATCTGATGAGGAAATAGATAAATATACAGAATGGTTAAATGATTTTCAAGTAACAGATTATACTGGAAGAAGTGCACAAACAATGACATGGCAAAACGAAAAAGAGTATCTTGAAAATGTATCTAAAAATAAAGGTTACAAAAGTTTTAACATAGTAGAACTAAAAACTGATAAATTAATAGGCAGTGTTGGATTAGAAAATTGTGATTATGCTGCAAGAAGTGCGGTACTTGGTATATTTATAGGAGAAGATGATTTTAGAAGTCATGGATATGGAACAGAAGCGATAAAGTTATTATTAGAATATGGTTTTAAATATTTAAATTTGCATAGTATAAGATTAGATTTATTATCATTTAATGAAAGAGCACACAAATGCTATCTAAAGTGCGGATTTAAAGACTCAGGATGTACTAGAGAGGCAATATTCATAAATGGAAAATATTATGATAAATTACATATGGACATTTTAGAAAATGAATTTGAAGGTGATTATATAAGAAATAAAAATATCTAACAATAATGTTGAATAATAATAAAATTGATGTTAAAATGACAGAAGAGAACCGGCACCAAATGTCATTTTGGCAAAACAGAACCGGCACCAAATGTCAGGAGGATAAAATGAAAGTATTATTTGCAACAACAAATCCAGCAAAAGTAAAAAGATATTCAGAAGAATTAAAGGAAAAAGACATAGAAGTACTAACAATTAAAGATATAGGGATAAACTTAAAACCAGAAGAAACAGGAAAAAATGCAATAGAAAATGCATATATAAAAGCAAAAGCATATTATGACAAAACAGGAATAATATCAATCGGAATGGATAACAACCTATATATAGAAGAATTGCCAGAAGAAAAACAACCAGGAACGCATGTTAGAAGAGTAAATGGAAAAGAATTAAGTGATGAAGAAATGATTGAATACTATAGTAATTTAGTAAAAGAACATGGAGAAAAATTAACAGCTAAATGGGTTTATGGAATGGTTATATATGATGGAAAAGAGCCAAGAGAATACAGTTGGAGCAAAAGTCATTTCTATTTCGTAGATAAACCTTCTGAAAAAAGAAATCCTGGTTATCCATTAGATTCAATATCAATCATGCCAGAGTGTAACAAATATTTTGTTGATTTAACAGAAGAAGATAGAAATAAAGATAAAGAAAATTATAATGAAGATGATGTTATAGACTTTATTGTTAACAATATAGAATAAAAATGACAAAATAGAACCGGCACCAAATGTCAAATGTCAAAAAAGACCCGGTCCCAATTGACCAAATTTGCAAAAACTCCCAAAATGTAGTATAATTATATTGATGGGAGTTGATTTTATGGGATTTTTTGATAGATTTAAAAAGAAAGAAAATAATAATATACCAACAAACCAACCACAAACAGACAGAAAACCATATGATATAAGTTATAGTAGTGGTTCTAATGGTACACTACAAATAGATTTTTATGATAGAAATGCAGATTTTAAACAGTTTTATGATACTACCAGACTAGTAATATTCTCACAAAGTACTTTAGCAGGTCAAATGGTTCAAAACTGTGCTGTTTCTTGGTATGGAAGCAATGACTGCTTGATGATAGATAAAGCAAGAGGAACTTTTGTAAATGGAAGAGCTGAAGAATATTCTTATGTTATGACACAATTAGATTTGAATTTATTGCAAAATGATCCAGAATATTGTAGTGTTGTAATGAAACAGCTATTAAATCAAAAAAGAGTTAGAACATATCTTGAAAAAGGATTACAAGAAACACCAGATATACCTTGTGGAGAATACATAGGTGGAGTTATGAGAAAAGATGAGGGATACAGAAAATTTTTCTCAGAACCGGTTGGACAAGCTTCACATTACTCTAGTAGAATGAAATCTATAAGAGAAAATCATAGAGCATCACTTGAGGCTTCAAAACAAAGAGAAATAGCTGCAAAACAAGCACAAATAGCTAAATTACAATCAGAAATAGATAATATGAGATAATGAATATAAAAAGATATCTAGAATTAAGTTCTAGATATTTTTTTTATTTAATAGGAAAAATCGAATATTTTGAAAAAAATTATAAAAGCACTTGCGAAAATGTGTTTGGTATGATATAAATAATAGACTAAGGGAGGTGAAGTAATGAGATTAACTTTTACATATATAATAAAACCAAACAAAAGCCAAGAAAAAATAATAAAAGAACTAATGTGGCATAGTAGCAAAGTGTATAATATGTTAAATTATGATGTAAAAGAAGGAAAAGAAAAAATAAATGCAAATGGAATATTAAATGTAGAAGGAAGTAAAATATACAAAAAATATAGAAAAGAAAATTGGCATTCAGAATACTTGCATTCACATATGTTACAACAAATAATATTAAATTATATAGGAGATTATAAATCATATATAGCAATAAAAAGTATGCATGAAAAAGGAGAAAAAGAAATAAAGGGAAAACCAAGAATGCCAAGATATAAGAAAGAAGATAAAGTACAAATAACAGTTACAAAATATGCAAAATAATAAAAGATTTGTTCAAATACCAATACAAAGTTTGGTAGAAAAGATAGAGTATAAAGCAAAATTAGAAGGAATAGAAGTAGTAAAAATCACAGAAGAATATACATCAGGAGTAAGTAGTATAGATAAAGAGGAAATAAATAAAGAAAATTATGACAAAAAACGAAGAATAGAAAGAGGATTATTTAAAACAAATAAAGGAAAAATAATAAATGCAGATGTAAATGGAAGTATAAATATATTAAGAAAATATATAAAAAACATCTTTAGTCCAAACCTAGAAATAGCGATGGATATTGGTCGAGAACAACGACCATTAAAGAAAAGGGTTGCCTAGAAATAGGTGGAAACTTAAAAACAACATCTTTAAAAAAAGCACTAAAGTAATAATTAGCGCTTAAGTGAACGAAGTTCACTTTTGTTCTAAGACACACAGACGAATTCTTTAAGTTTTACAAAGACAAAATGAACTCATTAAAATATGAACCTAATATAACACATATTAAGCTAGCTAAACTTGAAAATAAGGGTAAACTAAAAGCAGTAGTAACACAAAATATTGATGGCTTACATCAAAAAGCTGGTTCAAAAAATGTATATGAACTACATGGAAGTGTACTAAGAAACTATTGCATGAAATGCCATAAATTTTATGATGCAGAATATGTGTTTAATAGTAAAGGTATTCCACAATGTACTTGTGGTGGAATAATAAAACCTGATGTAGTACTATATGAAGAAGGATTGGATGAAAATACACTAGAAAATGCAATAATATCAATTGCAAAAGCAGATTTGTTGATTGTTGCAGGCACATCACTAACAGTATATCCTGCAAGTGGATTAATAAATTATTTTAGAGGTAGAAATTTAGTTTTAATTAATAGAGATGCAACACCATTTGATAATAGAGCTGATTTAGTAATAAATGAAAGGCTAGGAAAAGTATTTAAAAACATTTAAGTTTTAATGTAAAAAAATATACTTTTGTGTTATAATAAAAACATGAAAACGAATATATATGAAAAAATAAAAAATTTAATTAAAAATATAAAAGATATTATAAAAGCCATACCAATACAAATAAAAATAGCAATACCAGTAATCATAATAATTATAGCAATAATATTTATAACAATATCAGCAATAAAAACAGAACTAAGTAGGCAAAAATATGAAACATATGATGGTGAAAATTTAAATGAAGACAAATACCCAGGATATAAAGAATTAATAGACAACTTGCTAGCAAATCATCCAAACTGGACATTTACGCTATTCTATACAAGGCTTGATTGGGAAGAAGTAATTTCAAACGAAGGACATTCAGACACAAGGAAAAATCCATTAAACTTAATTCCGGAATCTTCTAATTATCCAGAAGACTGGAGATGTGAAATTGATAAAGACAAAAGATTTGATAATGGAACATGGATTTGTGCTTCAGATAAAGCAATAAGACATCAAATGGATCCAAGAAATATATTAAATGAAGAAAATGTGTTCCAATTTGCAGAATTGAAATACACAGAAGGAGCGCAAACAGTAGAAGGAATAAAAACACTTACAGAAGGTTCATTTTTAGAAGGCGACAGTATTGCAGAAGCATTGATAGAAGCCGGAAAAAATGCTAATTTAGACGCATATTTTATTACATCAAGACTAATACAAGAGCAAGGAAGAAAAGGAACAGCATTATCTAGAGGATATGAGTATAATGGAACAATAGTATATAATCCATTTAATATAAATGCAACTGGAAATTCAAGAGAAGAAATTCTTCAAAATGCGGCAGAATACGCATACGAACAAGGCTGGGATTCATTAGAAAAAGCTTTAATTGATGGAGTAAATTTTGTGAGAAATGGATATATAAATGTGGGTCAGAACACATTATATTTACAAAAATTTGATGTAGTAAAACAAGGTGGAACACTATATACACATCAATATATGCAAAATTTATTTGCACCTCAATCAGAGGCAAGTAATATGAAAGAAATTTATGAGGCTTCAAATACAGTGGATTCAAACTTAAACTTTATAGTTCCTTTGTATGAAAACATGCCTGAAGAAATTTCAGAATAAAAAACGGCGAAATTGAGGACGATGTAAATGAATGAACGTATTTTTACAGGAAATTATGATGAATGCAAAGCTGGAAATTTAATTTCTATTTCAGGAGATAGAGGCAAGAGCGTAGGATTTGTGGGTAAAGCAATTCCACAATTAGCTCCAAAACGTAAATTTTGGACTATATGGCATGATAATATAGGTAAAATATCAGACGAAGCAAATACAAGATATTATATTCAAGAATATTATAGACAAGTTTTGTCAAGGTTAAATTTAGATGAATTACTATCTGAAGAGAAAGATCCTATATTGTTATGTTATGAAAAAGGACAAGAATTTTGTCATAGACATGTTTTAGCAGAATATATAGAGATGAAATATGGAATTAAAGTAAGAGATATAAGAATTGATGAAAATTTGAATATTGAAGAAAATAAGAGACCAGAATATATAAGAGTTATGTTAGAAGAAATAATTGAAAAGGAG
>CALXEV010000037.1 GCA_944387425.1 uncultured Clostridia bacterium | reverse complement strand
TCATTTAAGGAAGTTATAAGTTTATTAGCTTTTACTGCAATGTTCACATCATTCACAATAATGGTAATGCAGAGAAGAAAATTAGTAAAATAGATAGGAGATGAAATTGTGAAAAAGTTTATAGAAATCATAAAAAACAAATGGCTAATAAAAGGTACAACTACAATACTTTTAGCAGTAATAATAATAGCTTGCTATATAGGATTAACAGTATTAGCTGACAAACTAGAAATAGAAGATTTGGATTTCACAGAAAAAAAATTATATTCTTTATCAGATGAGACTAAAAACAAACTAAAAGATTTAGACGAAGAAATAACTATTCAATTGATTAACATAGATGATGAATACATAAAAGAATATACCAGAAAATATAAAGTATATAGTGATAAGATAGATATAGAAGAAGTAGATGACTTATCATCTAGAGTTGACTTAAAAACAGAATATAATTTAGACGATACAGATAGTTTAATTGTTGTAAGTGCAGGAGAAAAAGAAAAGACACTAACATTATATGATCTATATACGATAGATTACTCTACAGGTCAACAAATAGATGTAACAGAAGAAGCTGTAACAAATGCAATTGTTGAAGTAACAATAGATGAAAAGCCACAAATATATATTTTCTCTGGAAAAACATATTATGAACCAGAACAATCTTTATCAACAATTACTACTCAATTAACAAATGAAGCAAATGAAGTAAAATATTTGGATATTTTGTCAACAGGAAGTGTACCTGATGATTGCGATTGTTTGATAATAACAACACTTGCTGAAGATATGTCAGAAATGGAAAGAGATAAAATATTAGAATACATTCAAAGAGGAGGAAAAATTTTATTTTTAATATCTCAAAATATATTAGAAGTAGATACACCAAATTTGAATTCTATATTAGATCAATATGGAGTTTCAATACAATATGGAGCAATATTTGAGCAAGATACAACAAAGATGTTACAAAACGCACCAGAATTTATAATATCAGATGTAAACGCTAGTTTCATGAGTGATATAGGAATGAACTTACAAATGTGTTTAGTAGATGCAGGAAGTATTGAACTTGCAGATGATACAAAACAAGAGGAACTTAGTGTAGAATATGAAACAATAGCTTCAACAGGAGATACAGCATTTATTAGAACAAATTTTGATACTACATCTTATACAAGAACAGATGCTGATTCAGAAGAAGGTTCATTTATTGTTGGAGCTCGTGCAACAAAGAAGATTTCAGAAGATGTTAGTTCAGAGATTATAATATATTCAAATGAACTATGTGCTTCAAATTTACAAATTCCAGTAAGTACTCAATATTATATGTATGCAGTGGATTTATATAATAATAAAGATGTTATATTAAATTCAATTTCACATTTAACTGAAAGAACTGATACAATTACAATAAGAAAAACAGGAGAAACAGAACAATATACTGTATCTGAAAAAGGAGATACTTTAATAAAAATAATAATATTTACTATTCCAGCAATAATTATTCTTATAGGTTTAGTAATTTGGATTATTAGAAGAAGAAGAAAATAGCAATTAGTGCCGGTTCCATTTTGCCATTTTGGCAATTGGTGCCGGTTCTCTTTTGCCAAAAAAGACCCGGTCCCAAATGGCAAATGGCACATTGTCATTTTTAACAAACAACACAAATATACATTAGATATGAAAGAAATTTTATCAATTGTATTAGTAATTATAGGTGCATTAATAGGTGCGGGATTTGCATCTGGCCAAGAAATCTATTCATTTTTTTACGCATATGGAGAAAAAGGAATAATTGGAATAATAGTAACAAGTACATTAACAAGTGTACTAATATACAAAACACTAAAAATGGTCTGCCAAAATGAAATAACAACATACAATGAATTTTTAGGTTTATTCATCAAAAACAAAAAAATCACCCAAATAATAAATATAGTATTAAACATATTATTGTTAATAAGCTTCTATATAATGATAGCAGGATTTGGAGCATATTTCGAACAAGAAATGAAAATCAATAAAATAATAGGAAGTCTAATATTAGCAATATTATGTGCAATTATATTTTTTACAAGTGTAAAAGGAGTATTAAAAGTAAGTAGTTACATAGTACCAATACTAATTATTTCAATTATATTAATTGGAACAATTGCCATATCAACAAGTCCAATAAATATAACTCAAATACCAGTACATAAAAAAATGTGGCTAATTAGTGCGATAACATATTGCAGTTATAATTTAATTTTATTAATACCAGTTTTAATCTCATTAAGAGAACATATAAAAAGTGAAAAAAGCATTAAATATATTGCAATAATAACTGGAATTATAATGTTAATACTATCTAGCATAATTTTCTTTATATTAACAAAAACAAATGTGGATATAAAAACATTAGAAATGCCAATTGTATATATAATAAGAAATTATTATCCTAAGCTACAGCCACTATATGCATTTATAATACTATCATCAATATTTACAACAGCAATATCTGTAGGAATAGGATTTTTACAGAACATTATGGGAGAAAACAAGAAAAGTTATACACAATTTGTGCTAATTATGTGTATAAGTAGTTTGCTAATCTCAAATTTTGGCTTTTCAAAATTAGTTAATTTTGCATATCCGTTTTTTGGTTATCTAGGAATAATACAAATTTTAAACATACTTTATTCAAAAAAATGTTGCAAAAAGTAGTCATTATGGTATAATAAAGGCAAGTCAAAAGATAAGGAGAAAATATTAAATATGATGGATTTTTGGGCTAAAGGGCTAGAGAACCATAGAAAAGAGAAAATCAAAAAACTCGCTCTACTTATAAGTCTACTAATAATCCTTATAACAATAATTGTTTTAATAATAGTTTATATTTTTAATATACAATTTAGAAATTGGTGTGATAAACATATATTAGGAAAAGAGATACTGCAAGAAGACACAAGAGAAATCGAAATAGATGGAGATGAAAATCCACAGGTATATGCATTTGATAAATATATATGTTTGTTTAGAAGAAAAACAATTGAGTTTTATAATAAAGTAGGAACAAAAGTAGGAGAAATAGAAACAAATATAAACAATGCAAAATTTGCATCAGCAGGAAGATATTTAGCAATTTGCGAACAAGACGGAAAAGAGTTTTATTTGATAGATGGTAAAGAAAAAGTTTATGAAAATGAAGTAGATGGTACAATATCACAAATAAATGTAAGTAGAAGTGGATTTGTATCTGTTGTATTATCAAATAATAGTTACAAGTCAATTGTATCAGTATATAATAAAGAAGGAAAAGAAATTTTCAAAACGAATTTAGTAACATCAAGAGTTGTAGATGTAAGTATATCACAAGACAGCCAATACTTAGCAATAGCAGAGGTAGATATATCAGGAATATTAACAAAATCTACAATTCAAATAGTATCAATAGAATTAGCACAAACAAAACCAGCAGAAGCAATCGTATATAAATATGAAGTTCCTGAAGGAAAACTAATTATAAATGTAGAATATCAAGAAAAACAAAAATTAATATGTATGTATAATGATTCAATTGAAGTACTTCAAGAACAAAAAAGTTCGGAACTAGTTGGATTTGAAAACAGAAAAACAACATTTATGACAATTGAACTAAATAATAGAATTGCAATTTTAGAGGAAAAAACAACAGGGGAATATACATCAGACACATATGTAAATATTATAAATCCTGAAAATAAAAGAGAAATACAATATATTGCAAATGGTGTAGTTAAATCATTACATACATCTAATAAGAGAATAGCAATAAACACTGGTAGTGAACTACACATTATAAGTACAAATGGATTTTTAGTAAAAAAATATATCTCATCAACTGAAATAAATGACATAGTAATGACAGACAGTTTAGTAGGTGTAATATATAGAGATAAAATTCAAATAATATATTTATAAAGGGGTAATTAAAATGGGAATTATTTTAGATATTATATTAGTAGCAATTATAGCTCTAAATGTGTTTATTTGCTACAAAAAAGGACTAGTAAAATTAGCAGTAGGACTAATTGCAGTATTAGTTTCAGTAATATTAGCAGTTTTATTATATAAACCAGTATCAAATATTATAATAAATAATACAGAATTAGACGAAAAAATAAAATCAGCAATTACAGAAAACTTTGTTAATGAAGAAGAAACAACAGAAGAAACTGAAGACAATGGATTTATGAAATACATAGAAAAATATGTGGAAGATCCAGTCAATAAAACAAAAAATGAAATTGTTATAGAAGCATCAGGAGTTATAGCAACAAAATTGATAGATATAATTGCAATGGTATCAATATTTATAGTAGCTAGATTAGTTTTAATATTACTAACATTTGTAACAGACATGATTACATCATTACCAATTTTAAAACAATTCAACGAACTAGGTGGAATACTATATGGTCTAATAAAAGCATTATTAATAATTTATGTTTTACTAGCAATAGCATTCTTCATAGTATATACAACAGGATCAACAGGACTAGCTGACGCAATAGCAAACTCATTTATAACAAAATTCTTTTATAATAACAATTTATTATTATCAATTTTATTTTAATGTGAATTTTTTGTGAAAAAATTATAAAAATTCTGAATTCATGTTGAAAATTTCCATAAAGTTTGCTATAGTAAAATGGTATCTTTAAATTGGGAGTGAAATAAATTGTCTAATAAAGAAAAAAAGATTAATAATAAGAACGAAAAGAAAAAAAAGAAGAAATCAGGAATTTTAAAAAAAGTACTAATTATATTGTTATTAATATTAATAGCTTTAGTTGGATTTATTGCATATAGAACACAAAAGAATGGTGGAGGAATGCAAGGACTTCTTTCAACACTTGTTGGTCATGATGAAAATACATTAAAAGACTTAGATACATTACAAGTATTATTAATGGGAGTAAGTACAGATAATGGTCTAAAACTTACAGATACAATAATAGTGGCTTCATATGATCCAAAAACTCAAAAAGCATCACTATTATCAATTCCAAGAGACACATTTGTGGGAACAAACATCAAAACAGGTGGAGGAAATGATAAAATAAATTCACTTTACCAAAGAGGAGGAGCACAAAAAACAATAGATGCAATCAATGAAATCACAGGATTAGATTTAAAATACTACATGGTAATTGATAATCAAGCATTAATAAAATTAGTAGATGTTATTGGTGGAGTTGAATTTGAAGTTCCATATGTACCTGGGGGAATGGTATATGATGATCCATCACAAGACTTACATATTAACTTAGAGCCAGGACTACAAACACTAAATGGAGACCAAGCAGAACAACTATTAAGATTTAGAAAAAACAATAATAATCAAACCTATCCAGAAGAATATGGTGGAGATGATTATGGTAGAATGAGAACACAAAGAGAATTCATAATGGCAACAGCAAAACAAACAATACAAGCAAAAAATGTGTTCAAAATAGGAGAAATCATAGACTTAGTTTATGAATATGTAGATACAAATTTATCTATTTCATTGATTAAAGATTATGTACCATATGCAGTTAATGTAAATGTTGACGAAATAAAAAGTGCATATCTACCAGGAGAATCAGTAGGACCACCACAAGGAATACAATATTGGTTCTTCCAAGTAGACGAAGATGAGACAGAAGAATTAGTACAAGAATTGTACTATAGTACAGATGATACTACATCAGGTGAAGGAGAAACATCAACAGGAACAGATTCTTCAACTGGTACAACAGGAACTGAGACAGATGATAATACATCATCAAGTGATGATGAAACAACATCAAGCTCAGTAACAAAAACAGAAGCATCAAAAATTAAAATAGAAATACTTAATGGTTCTGGTTCTAGTAGCAAATTATCAGAAGTAAAAAAAGCATTAACAAATAAAGGCTATAAAGTAACCAAAACAAACACAACAACAAGCACAACAAAAACAACAATAATAAATAAGACAGATGTAGACGAAAAAATAGAACAAGATATTAAAGGTATACTTGGAGTAGGAAACATATCATCAAGTACAGCAACTTCAAGTAATGTAGATATTACAATAATTATTGGTAAAGACTATAAATAAAAAAGGCTGACTTTATACAAGTCAGCCTAAATAATAATTTAAAAATCAATTGTAAATTTATATATTGTATCATATTCATCATTTTTTTTTTGAATGTTTAGCTTTAGATTTTTTATTTTTCTTATATCTTTTATTTTTTTTCTTAGGTTTTAAAATAATTACCAAAACAACTAAAACCAAAATAGCCAATGCAATTTGACCAACTAATAAAAGAATTTCAGATTTTTCAACATTATGAGAAGCAACCAAATCAGAAGTATATGTAATGCCATTAATATTATATGTTACTTTTCCAAGAACAGCTCCTTCAGCAATTGGTGCTGTAATATTCTCATTTAATTCTATAGTAGGTTGTAAACTATTTAAATCAAAATCATTTGGAACAATACTAGAAATTGAATCCTTTAAAAGTAATTGAAGATTTTCTGTTTCTTGAGTTGCATCAGGGACAACAATTTCATCAATAACTGTATTAGCAGTCAAAACATTTTCATATTTATAATTATTATTTCCATATTCCAACAAATTAATTGAATCAACATATCTTCCACTTCTACCATCTTCAGTAGCCTCCGCCCCAAGAGCAACAGCAATCAATTCTAAACCATCTTTTGAACTAGCACTAATCAAGCAGTTTTTGGCTTGAGAAGTAAAGCCTGTTTTTATTCCAATAGCATATTGATAATAATATCTATCAGAAGGATCCATTAGACTATTTGTATTCTTAAAATAACGCTCTTCTGGATACTGAGGAGTTGGTGCAATTTTACATGAAAGTTTAGAAACGACATTTCTAAAAGTATCATTTTTCATGCAATATCTTGCAATAAGTGCCATATCATATGCTGATGAATAATGTTCTGGGTCATGAATACCACTAGGATTAGTAAAATGAGTATTTGTGCAACCAATTTCTTGTGCTTTTTGATTCATCAAATTTGCAAAATTTTCTACACTACCAGAAATATGTTCAGCAAAAATGTATCCAATTTCATTTGCAGAATGTATAAGAAACATATCTAACAAATCACTAACTGTAAAAGATTCTCCAGCAGATATACCAGCATTTGAATATCCTGAAGGAATAGCCATAACAGCATCATAACTTGCTGTAAGTACATCATCTAATTTACAATTTTCTATTGCTAAAATTGCGGTCAAAACCTTAGTTGTACTGGCAGGATATACATGTTTATTTATATCTTTTCCAGTTAATATCTTACCAGATTTGGAATCAATTACAATAGCTGAATCTGAATATATAGTAAAATTTGGTTCAGCAAAATCTGTTGAATTTACATTTATTTTATTATTTGTTTCTGTAGAATTCGAGTTTTCAGTCGAATTAGCTTCGTTAGTATCAGTTGAAACTCCATATGCATTCGTAAAAATATTTATCAAAACTATAAAAATAGCTAAAGTTAAACTTATATAACGCTTTAATTTCATTTGTAACTTGCTCCTTAAAATAATTATGCACTATTATGATATCTCATTTATATAAATTTTTCAATAATTTTAAAAAATATATTTAAAAACTATTTCAAAATAGTAGAAAGAGAGGAAACATGAAAGAAATTTTAAAAAGATTTTTTGTAAAATATAAAATTATAATATTAGTTGTTTTAACAATATCGGTATGTCTTATAGCTAAAATTGTTTTAGAAAACAGTGAATTTTCGGCAATTGAAAATAATATTATAGAAGAAAGTGATGAAGTCTCAAAATTGGATGAAAATGAGACAATTGCGCCAGGTAATTCAAATGAAAAAACAGACGAGAATAGTATTCCAAGTGAAGCCAGCAATGAAGCCACTAATGAAGAAATAGAAGATAATGCAAATAAAATTTACATATATATTATTGGAGAGGTCAATCAACCAGGTGTAGTAATTTTAGATGAAGGTAGTAGAATTTCGGATGCAATAAATTCTGCAGGAGGAACAACAGCAAATGCAGATTTAAGTAAAATAAATTTAGTTTATACATTGCAAGATGGAATGAAAATAAACATACCCAATAGTGAACAATTAAAAAAAGAACCAGATTTTCAATACATTACTTCAAATGCATCAGACGAAACTTTAAACGAAAGTTCAAGCGGAAATGGAAGTGTTTCAGCTAGTAGTTCTTCTAATGGCTCATCAAATGATAATAAAACATCAGGTAGTTCTATAGATGCACAAAGTAATATTGTAAATATAAATACTGCAACTCAAACTGAGTTAGAAACATTGCCAGGGATAGGACCATCATTAGCTTTACGAATAATTGAATATAGAAAAGAAAATGGAAAATTCAATAATATTGAAGAAATAAAAAATGTTAAAGGAATTGGAGAAGCGAAATATGATGACATCAAAAACCACATAAAAGTTTAAAAAGTATATTGTAAAAAAAGAATAATTATGCAATAATAAAAATGAAAATAGGGGGGAAATATTATGAATAAAGTACTAAAGACAGCAATTGCATTTGTATTTTGTTTACTAATTTTCAGTATTTCACAAAAAGTAGAAGCAAATTCAATAAGTAGAATTTCAATGGATATTTATGTAGACAACAATGGAAATGCAACTGTTGAAGAAACATGGGTATGTAGAACTGATAATGGAACAGAAGTATATCATCCATATTATAATTTAGGAAAATCTGAAATTGAAAACTTAACAGTAAGTGAAAATGGGAGAAGCTATCAAACATTATCTTCATGGAAAACATCAGGTAGCTTATCAGATAAAGCCTATAAATGTGGAATTAATAAGATTTCAAATGGTGTAGAATTATGTTGGGGAATAAGTTCATATGGTTCACATGTATATGAAGTAAGTTATACAATAAGTAACTTTGTAGCAGAATTAAAAGACTCTCAAATGATTTATTGGACTTTAATACCACATGACTTCTCAAATTCAATAGGAAATGTATATATTAAAATTCATACAGATTTTGAAATACCAGATAGTGTCGATGTATGGGGATATGGTAATTATGGTGGAACAGCATATGTGTATGACGGATATATTGAAATGCAATCAGATGGACGATTGGCTACAGACGAATATATGACAATATTAGTAAAGTTTCCAAACAATACATTTAATACTTCAAATGATTTAAATCGTGATTTTGATTATTACTACGAAATGGCAGAAGAAGGTTCTACAAAGTATAATGAGAAGCCTGTTGGACTAGGAGATATTATCATAGGAATAATATCATTTATACTTAATTTATTACCATATATATTTTGGATATTTATAATAGGATTAGGAGTTTCAAAATCAAGTGCACATAGATTGAAATTTGGAACAGCAGGTAAAAAAATGCCATCAGACTTGCTATACTATAGAGATATACCATGTAATAAAGATATATTTAGAGCATATTATATTGGATATAATTATGGCTTATTAAACAAAAAGACTGATCTATTAGGTGCAATCATACTTAAATGGCTAAAAGAATCAATAATTAGAATAGAGAAAAAAGAGGGAACAGGATTATTTGAAAAAGACAATATAATAATATATCTAAATGAAACTAAACCAGAAGAAACAATAAAAACAACAATGGAAAAAAGATTATTTGATATGTTGTATTTTGCAAGTCATGATGGAATACTAGAAAGTAAAGAATTTGAAAAATGGTGTAATAAGAGTTACACTAGAATACTTAGATGGTTTGATAATATACTAAAAGAGCAAAAAGAAAAACTTGTAGAAGAAGGCTTAATAACTTTAGAAGAAAAAACTACTTTAAAAATATTTAAAAGCAAAGTATATACAGCTACTCCAGCTTTAAAACAAGAAGCAATGGAACTAGCAGGATTAAAGAAATATTTAAAAGAATATACATTAATTAAAGATAGAGAAGCAATAGAAGTTGCAATATTTGAAGACTACCTAATTTATGCACAAATGATGGGAATTGCTAAACAAGTAGCTAAAGACTTTAAAGAAATATATCCTGACATTATAGAACAATCTAGCTTTAGTTCATATGATAATATAATTATAATAAATGCATATGCAACACATGGAATTTCAACAGCAAGAAGTGCAGAAGCTAGAGCAAGAAGCTACTCATCTGGTGGAGGCGGATTTTCATCAGGCGGAGGAGGCGGTGGCTCTTTCGGTGGCGGAGGCGGCCGGAGGAGGTTTCCGTTAAAATTAGTGAAAAAAGACGAAAAAGAGAAAGCCTTTTATGAAAGACTTTCTTTTTTACTTGGTTGCGGGGGGAGGACTCGAACCTCCGACCTTTGGGTTATGAGCCCAACGAGCTGCCAACTGCTCCACCCCGCGATGTTTAATTAAATATTGTGCTTTTTTGTGTCCCTTTAATGTCCCTTTATGAAATAAATTTTAATAAATTTTATTAATCTTTATTAATCTTAAAAGTTTTTTTAAAAGAACTAGCAAAATATATAATTTTCAATGTTTTAGTGTCATATCAACGGTTATGAGAATTTAGTCTAAACTCGCTTAACTCGGATTATGAGCCCAACGAGCTGCCAACTGCTCCACCCCGCGAT
>CALXEV010000036.1 GCA_944387425.1 uncultured Clostridia bacterium | reverse complement strand
TGGTCGCTTAGCTCAGCTGGGAGAGCATCTGCCTTACAAGCAGAGGGTCATAGGTTCGAGCCCTATAGCGACCACCATGTTTTACGGCCTGGTAGTTCAGTTGGTTAGAACGCTAGCCTGTCACGCTAGAGGTCGACGGTTCGAGCCCGTTCCAGGTCGCCATTTTTTTATATATAGGAATTTACAAATAATGGCTTGATAGCTCAGTTGGTAGAGCAGAGGACTGAAAATCCTCGTGTCAGTGGTTCGATTCCACTTCAAGCCACCATTTTTATTAATACCAAGGTTTAAATGTTTAACCTTGGTGTTTTAAGTTTATCTTGCAAAAAAATTGAATAAGAAAAAATAAAAAGTATAAAAATAATAAAAACAAAAAGGAGGAGCAATATGTGTACAGCGGTAACTTATAAAACAAAAGATTTTTATTTTGGTCGAACATTAGACTATGAATTTTCATATGGAGATGAAGTAGTAATAACTCCACGAAACTATCCATTTCATTTTAGAGAAAAAGGAGATTTAAATGAACATTATGCAATTATTGGAATGGCATATGTGATAGAAGATTATCCTTTATATTATGATGCTATGAACGAAAAAGGATTAGCAATTGCAGGGCTAAATTTTGTTGGAAATGCATATTATAACGAAAAGATAGACGGAAAAGATAATATAGCGCAATTTGAACTAATTCCATGGCTATTGTGTCAATGTTCTACAGTAAAAGAAGTCAAAAAACTAATTACACAATTAAATATGGTAAAAGAACAATTTAATGAAAATTTACCTGTAGCACAGTTGCATTGGCTAATTTCAGATAGTAAAGAAACAATAACATTAGAAATAGTAAAAGAAGGAATTAAAATATATGAAAATCCTATAGGAGTTTTAACAAACAATCCACCTTTTGATATGCAAATGTTTGAATTAAATAAATATATGCAATTATCAAATAAGCCTCTTAAAAATAATTTAGCAAAAAAATTAAATTTAAAACAATATAGTCGTGGTATGGGAGCAATTGGACTTCCAGGAGATTTGACATCACAATCTAGGTTTGTAAGAGTAGCATTTACAAAAATGAATTCTATTTCTGGAGAGGGAGAAAAAGAGAGTGTTAGTCAATTTTTCCATATTCTTAATTCAGTTGATCAACAAAGAGGTTGTTGTGAATTAGAAGATGGAAAATATGAAATAACAATTTATACTTCTTGTTGTAATACTAATAAAGGAATTTATTATTATACAACATATGATAACCACCAAATTACTGCAATAGATATGTATAAAGAAAATTTAGATGGAAATAAAATTATAAAATATCCATTAATAAAAGATGAACAAATAAAAATGCAAAACTAACAATATTGAATATCAAAAAAGTGTGTTTTGAAATTAAAAACACACTTTTAATATTTATAAAAAACATATTCGGGATTATATGTATAAGTATAACTTCCATCATAAATTGAAACATCACCTTCGCCAAGTGGTATATCAATATATACTGGACAGCGGAATTTTTCTCCTTGATTATTTTCAATATAAATTGTAAAACTTATTTTTGCTTTAATATTATTTAAAAGTACATTACAAGACTTTAATAGAGAACCATCATATGCAATTGAATTAGAATTATCAATTGTATAATTATTAACTATATTTGAGTTTACATAACATAAAGTAATAGGATTTGCACAATTGTTATATAATGTTGGAGAAGAATAATCAATTTCATCACTAGAAGTAACAGAAAAATCAAGTGTTGAATCAATTTTATTTTCTTCAAGAACATCAGGTGTTGCAAAAGATGTTAAGCTCTTATAATATAAATTTGGAATTCCATTTGTTGGAGTTTCGTTAAAAACGATGTCTTTTATTGAAACAGACTTTAAAGTATTCTCTAAATTAAATTCTGTTGCAGAGTTATTTATAAAAACAGCTATATCTGTATATTGTGTTAAATTATTTAAAGTAGTGGTATTATTTGAATTTATATTAGAATCTGCTGAACAACTACTAAAAAGAACAATTTTATCTATATTAAAAGTATTACTGACTTTTGAAACATCATTTTCTAAAGCAAGTTTATTCATAAAATTAGAATATACAATATTAACTAAAACAACTAGTAAAACTAAAGATATAAACAAAGTAGTATAGAAAATAATCTTTTTTATATTAAATTTCATGTCAACCTCCTGAACAATAATATAATATAAAATATTAATTAAGGCAAGCAAATATTAAAAAATTCCAAAAATTTAAATTGACAAAAAGCGACTAAAATATTACAATAAAATTAGGTGATAGGAGATGAAAACAAAGGATAAAGTTATACTTGGAATTGTAATATTAATTTTGTTAATTTTGATATTTTCATACTACAATATTTATACAAACCAAGTAGTTTCATATGCAACAGATGTACAAGAACAACAAGAAGATGTTGTTATTTCAAATGCCCAAAAAGTTGATGTAGAATCACTAATTGAAAATAAACAAAAACAGAATGTAGAACAAATAATAACGGAAGAGTTAGAACTTGAATATACAACAGTATATAAAAATAATAAAGACCTACCAAAGGGTACAATGCAAGTAGTACAAGAAGGAAGAACAGGATTACAACAAGTTACCAAGAAACGTACAATAGATGAAAATCAACAAATTCATGAGGAAGAAATAAGTTCTATTGTTATAAAATCTGCTGTTAATAAAATCGTAGAAATAGGGACATCAAATAGTAAAGCAACATACAAAATTTCTAAAGGAACAGATGTATATGTTACTTCAGATAGAGCCAATATAATGAGTGAGGATAATTTGCAAAGTAATAAAATCACTACTATAGCTAAGAACACTCAGATGAAAGTATTGGAAGTAAAAAATGATTGGTATAAAATTTCGACACAAGGAACTACAGGATGGATAAAATCTGAGAATGTAACAGCAGTAAATCCAAATCCTACGTATACAACTCAAAATAATCAAATAACAAAACTAAGTTTTGATATGGCATTAAACACTCCAAGTGGATTGAGCTTAGAACAGTTCAAAAAAGTTCTAACAGATTCAAAAGATGTAAATAATATATTTAGTGACAATGCAGAATATTTTTATTACATAGAAAGACAATATAATATAAATGGAATATTTGTAGCATCAATAGGAATACATGAGAGTGCATGGGGAACATCAAGAATTGCAAGAAATAAAAAGAATTTATTTGGATATGGTGCATATGATTCTAGTCCATATAGTAGCTCAAGTACTTTTTCATCTTATTCTGAAGGAATAGATTTAATAGCTCGTGTACTAGTTAAATATTATTTAAATCCAAAAGGTACAAGCATTTATGGTGGAGAAACAGCAAATGGAAAATATTATAATGGAAATACTTTGACGGCTGTAAACCAAAAATATGCAACAGATAAAGGTTGGGCAAATAAGTTATATAGCTATATGGAATATCTATATTCTAAATTATAGAATTGAAATAAAAAATTAAAAAAATAGCAAGATTTTCCTTGCTATTTTTTTAATTCTAGTGTATGATATATAAGTAAAATATTATGAACTAATTGGAAGGGAGAAGCGAACATGAGAAAGATAGCAACTACAGTAATAATATTCCTAATGATTGTTTTATTATTAGGTTCAAATCTAGTTTATGCAGCAGAAAATGTCATAGATCAAGAAACAGAGAGTCAACTAATAGAAATAAAAGATAATGCAGCTAAATCTCTTGAAGATTATAAACAAAAATATGGTTCAGATGCATATGGGTTAACGGCATACATTTTAAACATAATAAGAATATACAGTATTCCACTTTGCTTTTTGGGTATAGCAATAAGTGCAATATATCAATATGTCATAGGAATTAGAAAACTAGACACACAAGAAAAAGGGTTAGTAATGATGGTATCATTTATAACTATATTAGTAATATGCCAAATTTTACCGTTAGCATTTGCAATTGTTGTAAAATTTGGAAGGGGGTAACCAATGAAAGTTTTATTTGCAGTAAGTAATGATAAGATGTCTGAGTCAATAGTTAAACAATATCAAAAAGACTATAAACAAATAATTACATATAAAAATGTTTATTACTTTAATGCAATATTAAAAGAATTACAAAGGGATAAAACATATGATAGAATTGTAATAAGCGAAGACTTAGAACAATATGTAAACACAGATTTTGAACAAATGGATAATTTCATATTTGGAAGATTAGATAACATAAGTGATGAAGCTTCAAACATGAACGGAGAAGATATTCCAATAATTTTAATTTGTACAGGAAGAAGAAATAAATCAGAACCTATATTAGTAAAATTATTTGGAATAGGAATTTACAATGCAATTATAGGAAATGATAGAAGTGTAAATGAGGTTTGCAGATTAATAAACAGACCACGTTCTAAAAAAGAAGCAAAAATTTATTATAAAATAGATTCAGAAGATGTAAATTACGAAAAAGATGATGAGAACGATGTAAGTGAGTTAGAAATACAAAACATATTAGCTCATTATAAAAGACTTGGAAATGACGAAGAAAAAATGGTTGAAAGTTTCGACAGCATAGCAAGTCAATACAATGATACACAATTAAAGGTAATTAGTAAATGTCTTCCTTTAAACGTAAGGGCAGTATTAGAAGAAAAATCACCAAAATATCAACAAGTAAATGCATATACAACAAAGGTTTCAGATCAAATAAGAATTAATAAGAAGCAAGCAAAAGGAGGACCAAGCGAAATACTTCTAAAAGACACTAATACTGTACAATTAAAAGAACCAGTTGTTGTGCCATCAGCAATTGATACAAGCAAAAAGAGAAAAATTTTAACAAAACCAGCACAACAAACACAGGATAATATTCAAAAAATGGTTCAACCTAAAGTAGAACAACCAAAAATGGAAAGTGTTGATTTAGAAGATATTGAGTTAGAAGAACTTCCTGAGATTAAAGATATACCAGAATCAGAGTATATGCCAGAGATAGATATTAGTGAACTTGAAGAAAAAACAGTTGCAAATGAACCTGCTATCGAAGAAGTTAAAGAACAACCAGTAAAAAGAGGAAGAGGAAGACCTAGAAAGACTGTAGTAGAACCAGTAGAACAACAACCAAAGAGAAAAAGAGGAAGACCAAAGAAAGTCCAAGAACCTGTCATAGAAGAAAAAAGTGTTGAAGAAGAAAGCTTTTTACCAGGTGTAGAAGAAGTAGAACAAGAAAATGTGTTACCAGGAATAGAAGAAACAGAAGAAAATGTACTACCAGGATTTGGATATGCAGAAGAAGATGTATTACCAGAGATAGAGGAAGAAGAGGAAAAGGTATTACCAGGATTTGAAGAAGAACCAGAAGCATCAACACAACATAATAATTATACAAACTATAATGAACCAGAACATGAACAAGAAAATGTGTTACCTGGACTAGACAATAGTTTTGAACCAATTCAAAATGATAATTATACAAATCCACTAAATAATTTAAGAAAAGAAAATGAGCTAAATCAAAACTTCATGGCTGGATTACCAGCACAAGAAGTTCCAGAATATGAGGAATTAGATTTAGAGAGATTAATGGTTCCAGATCAAAAAATCGTAGCATTTGTTGGAACAAGTAAAAATGGAACATCATTTTTAGTAAATAATGTTGCAGAACTATTATCAACAAATGGAATAAATACAGCTATTCTAGACTTGACACAAAATAGAAATGCATATTACATATACACTAAAAATGAGGAAGATTTAAGAAACAAATCTAATTACATAATGGAAAACTTAAAAAATGGTAAGGCTGATGGAATATTGGAACATAGAAATTTAACGATTTATACATCTCCTTTTGAAAATGGTAATGAACTTCAAGCAGTTGAGCCAATAGTAGAAACTTTAGTAAAAAATCATAATGTTATATTGATGGATTGTGATTTTGATACACCAATTAGATATTTCAAATATGCACAAGAAATATATTTAGTACAATCAATGGATATATTAACAATACAACCACTTACAGCCTTTTTAAGAAAATTATTAGATAAAGGTGTATTTAATGAATCAAAAGCAAGAGTAGTATTAAATAAATTTTCAAGAACAAGAGAGATATCTGAAGATTTACTTGTAGGTGGAATATCAATATATAATGATGCAGGAATGACAGTAAGAAAAGAATTATTTAACAGAAAAACAGTTCAAAGAATTACAATTCCATTTGAATTAAAAACATATTTAAGATATTTAGATGGATTAGTAACATGTGATGTATCATTAAAAGGATATTCAAAAGACTTTATGCAAAGTTTGAAAAAATTAGCTAATATGATATATCAAGGAAATGAAAAAAATAAAAAATATACACCACCATCAGTAAAAAACAATAATACATTTTCACCTAGTATGAACAGCACATTAGAACAAATGAAACGAAATTATTAGTATTGGAGGGAGAAAAAATTGATTTTTATAGTAATAGGACTAGTTATAGTAATAGTAGCATTAATAATATATAATATGAGCATACATAAAAAAATACAACAATTCAATAACTTAACTAGACAAGCTAATAATTTAAGAGTTCTTCAAGACTTCTTAAGTGCTATAGGAGAAACTTCATCAGTAGATGAAAAAATAAAGAAGATAAATGATATATTAATTGAAAAATACGAGATAAAGTATTCAACAATAGTAGTTTTTGATGGTGCAGAATATCAAGTAAAAGCATCAAATGTTGACCCTAAACATTGGGAGACATTAAAAAAACTTCAAGATGTTCCAATTTTTAAAGATAGTGTAGCTACAGCAACACCTAAATATGTTACGGTAAATAACGAAAATGAGAAATTACCATATCAAGAAATGGAATTTGGAAGAGCAAAATCAGCTATCTTTTTCCCGCTATATATAGATAATGTATATATTGGATATTGGATAATAGAAAGTGGAGTTCCACATGATTTTGATGACATAGATACTACTATATTTGAAGTAGTAAGAGAAAATATTGTTTCAGTTTTAAAAACAGTAGTTCATCAAAAAACATTAGAATCAATTGTAAGAAAAGACTTATTTACTGGATTATACTCAGAAGAATACTTATATGGTGAAGGTAGAAAAGTAATAGATAAATATACAACATCTGCTGTATGTATGTTTAGAATAACTAACATAGAAGAAATAAATGATAAATATTCAAGAAAATTAGGAAATCAAGTAATAATAAAAGTAAGTGAATTTATCAAAAACAATATATCAAAAGAGTATATATTTATAAGATATATGGGACCTAAATTTGTAATTGTATTTTCAGGAGTAGATACAGATTCTGTAACCAACTTTATTACAGAAGTAAAAGAAGAAGCAGAAAAAATGGAAATATCATTAGATGAACATCCAAATATAGAAGAAGTTGAATTAGAAGCTGTAGATAGAAAAGCTAAAAAGAAAGAAAAAGAAAAAGAAATACAAAAAGTTAGTCCTAAACTTAATTTTGTACTTACAACTTACTATAAAGGCACAGGAATGGAAGAAGTACTAAAAAAATTAGAGCAATATATTGATAATGCAGATAAGAGTGAAAACGACATAACATGTATTTAGTAAAAATACAGAATGGAGGTAAATATGGATTTTGACAAAACTATGAGCTTCAACTTTGAAAAAGAAAAAAATTCTAAAACAAAAGAAATACTAAAAGAAGTATATGAAGCATTAGTTGAAAAAGGATATAATCCTATAAATCAAATAGTTGGATATATTTTATCTGGTGATCCAACATATATTACAAGTTATAAAGATGCAAGAAACAAAATTAGACAAATTGAAAGAGATGAATTATTAGAAAAAATGGTTAGAAATTTTATTGGTTTGGAGGACTAATAAGACTATGCGAAAACTAGGAATAGATTATGGTGATGCAAGAACAGGGATTGCAATTACAGACCAATTAAATATAACTGTACAAGGATTAGAAACTATCAAAAATAACGGCTCTGATAAAGTAATTTTAAAAAGACTAGACGAATTATTAGAACAATATGAAATAGATACTATAATAGTTGGAAAACCAATAAATATGAATGGAACAGAATCAGAAAGAACAATTAAAACAGAACAATTCATTCATAAACTAAAATGTAAATATAACAAGATGAAAATAGAAACCGTAGACGAAAGATTAACAACAGTAGCAGCCCAAAGAACTATGAACTTCTTAGATGTTAACAAGAATAAAAAGAAAAATATAGTAGATACTATATCTGCGGTATATATTTTAGAAACTTATATAAATAAAATAAAAAACTAGTTGAAAAAACAAAAAAAATAGTATATTATGGTATAAATTAAAATTGAAAGGAGTAAATAATGGAAAACGAAGAATTAGATAATATAGTAACTCTAAATGATGAAGACGGAAATGAAGTAAAATTTGAGTTCTTAGACTTAGTAGAACTTGATGAAGAAGAATATGTAGTATTACTACCAGTTTCAGAAGATGGAGAAGAAGACGAGGGAGAAGTAGTAATATTAAAAGTTGAAGATTCAGATGGTGATTCAGATGAAGAATCATATGTAGGTATTACTGATGAAGAAATACTTAATAAAGTTTTTGAAATATTCAAAGAAAAATATAAAGATGAATTTGATTTTGTAGATGAAGACTAAGATGGGTGTTGGGAGTGGAAAGGTTATTTCTACAAACCAACACTTATTTAATTTAAAGAAAAGAGGAAAATATATGAAAAATTTTTCTACGTGGCTATTAGCTATTTTTATGGTAATGTTTTGGCTATTTAGAGCAATAGTTGCATTATGTACTCAATATTCAGTAGATATCTTAGGAATAGTAGCATATAATTTAAATATAGAAATTATAATTGCATTTTTAACTATACCATGTATTGTTTTTGTTATAAGAAGAAAACTAGTAGGTTCACTTGCATATTTATTAATATATGGATTATACTTTGGAAACCACTTATTTAATGGAATAATTACAATGGTACAAGGAGAAGCATTGACTATGGAAGTTAGTTTGAATTTACTTTCTGACTTTGTTGCAATTATACTAGCACTTTTTGTATTTATGGATATGTTGGTTGATAAGAGCAGAAAAGCTAATCCGATAGATAAAAAAACTGATTGGTATTTCAAAAACGAAAAATATGATGAGGAACTTAACGCACGTGATAGTAGAGAAGATAAAAATCAATATAAATTTTATTAAAATTAAATATAACTTGAAAAAGCAAGTAGCTTGAAAACTACTTGCTTTTGTGGTATTATAGTATCTGTAGAGGAGAATAGTATGGAATTTAAAAGGGAAGATGTAATAAAAAGTATAAAAAAGATAATTGTTCCATATTTAAGAACACAAGGATTCAGAGGAACATATCCACACTTTAGAAGAAATAATAATGATAATGGATTTGATTTGTTAAGTTTCATGTTTAGTAGATTCGGAAAATCATTTTTTATTGAAATATCTGTATCATATCCATATAGAGAAAAGTATTCAAATTTTTATTATTCAAAAAACAAAAGTAAAGAAGAAGAAATAAAAAGAATCAATGTTGTAAATACTTTTTATAGAGATAGAATAAAAAACGATAAAGATGAGTGGTTTGATTATACAGAGATAGATGATATTGATAATCTTATAAATGATTGTTTAAATAAACTAAAAAATCAGATATCTTGGTTTAATGATTCCAAAACACAAAAAGAATTAAAAGAAGTAATTGGAGTGGAGAGTGAAAATAATGACTAATAATGACCAACCAAATAAAGTAAATATTAACTGGTTCCCAGGACATATGGCGAAAACAAGAAGGCAAATAACTGAAGATTTAAAGCTTGTAGATGTAGTTGTTGAAATATTAGATGCGCGAATTCCAATCTCTAGTCAAAATCCTGATATAAGACAAATAACAAAAAATAAAAAGAAAATAATAGTCCTAAACAAAGAAGATTTAGCTGACGAAAAAGAAAACCAAAAATGGGTAGAATACTTTTTAAAAAGAGGAGAGAAAGCCGTTCTTGTTAATTCTAATGATGGTAGAGGAATAAATAATGTAATTAAACAAATTCAAATAATTATGCAAGATGAATTAGAAAGCAATGCTAATAAAGGACGTATAGGAAGAAAGATTAGAGTTATGGTTGTTGGAATTCCGAATGTTGGAAAATCTTCTTTTATAAATAGAATAACAAAAAGAACATTAGCAAATGTGGGCAATAAACCAGGAGTAACAAAACAAAAACAATGGTTTAGAATAAATGATAATATTGAGCTTATGGATACACCAGGTGTTTTATGGCCTAAATTTGAGAGTGAAGAAGTAGCGCTTAATTTATCTTTTATTGGGACAATTAAAGATGATATATTAGACCTTACAGAAATAGCATATAATTTAACTAAATTCCTATTAAAAAATTATAGATTAAACTTGCTAGAAAGATATAAATTAGATAACAAGCAAATAGAAGATATTTTACAACAACCACAAGAAGAAAATTTAAATATTTATGAAGTTATGCAAGCAATTGGAAAGAAAAGAGGAGCAGTAATTTCTGGAGGAAATATTGATGATGAAAAAACTTCTAGAATTATTTTAGAAGACTTTAGGTCTGGAAAGTTGGGAAAAATAACTTTAGAAAAAGTAGAAATAACAAAAAAATAACAATTTTTTTGTTATTTCTATTGACAAAACTTTGGAAAAATATTATAATAATCATTGTCGCAAGACAAATATGCCAGTTTTATAAAATTCAAATGCAGATGTGGCGGAACTGGCAGACGCACAGGACTTAAAATCCTGCGGACTAATAATCCGTCCCGGTTCGATTCCGGGTATCTGCACCATTAGAACAC
>CALXEV010000035.1 GCA_944387425.1 uncultured Clostridia bacterium | reverse complement strand
GTATACGTTCTAACAAAAGAAGAAGGTGGACGTCATACACCATTCTTCAATGGATATAGACCACAATTCTATTTCAGAACAACAGACGTAACAGGTGTTATCGAATTACCTGCTGGAACAGAAATGGTTATGCCAGGAGATAACGTATCAATGACAATCGAATTAATCACACCTATCGCTATTGAAAAAGGATTAAGATTTGCTATCCGTGAAGGTGGTAGAACAGTTGGTTCAGGAGTTGTTGCTGACATATTAGCATAATTAGTGAATATATGAAGAAGCCCTATTGAGGCTTCTTTTTTTTGGCAATTAATGCCGGTTCTCTTTTGCTTATTTATTACAAAAATATTACAGAAATATTATATTTTAATGACATTTACATAAAATTTGACAAAAATTTCTATATAATGTATAATAAAAATGTAGAGTATTGAACGGAAGATAAGGAGGATTAAATATGGATAAAAAACATGATGAAGATAAAATAGTTTTTGAAAAGTACGGAATAGAATTTACAGATGACGATTTTGAAGGTGTTGATCAAGAAACATTAGTACAATGTAAGAGAAAATTAAATACACTACTTAAAAAAATCGAACAAGAGAGTAATAAAGGGGGAGTTAATTAATGGCAGAAAATAAAACAGTTAGTGATAAAGAAATTGATGAAATATTAGCCGAAATAAAAGGCTGGAATATGCAAGTAGATCCATCAGAAGAACAACAAACATATAGTCATGAAGAAAAATATGTTGAAGATCCAGAAATTGACATATCATTAAAATCACCAAAAGCCCAAAAATTATATGATAAAGTTAATAAATTAATAGAAAAGATTGAACAAGAAAAAAATCCACTAATGAGACATATATTATCTTTTAAAGTAAAGATGTTAGTAAATAAAATACAAAGAGAATTAGATATACAAGCTATTAGAGAAAATAGTGCAAATGCTTTAAAAGAGTTAAAACTTGATCAATCAGATTTTGAAAATGAAACATTAGACAATATTTCGGAATTATCTGCATTAATTGAAAGCAAAAATAGACAATTAAGAGCAAATGAAGAATATGATTATGAATCACCATATTTTATTTATCCTAAGAAATATGTTGAGAAAAATGGTGGAATTAAAAGTCTTACGACAACTTTAAAGAATAGTCCAAAACCAGATTCTCAAAATGCTGCAAAAAGAATAGAATTAGCTAGTCGATTACGTAAAGAAATAGATGAATTATCAGATAAGCTTAAAGAAGAACAAGAATACCTAAAAGCTAGTGGTATAGTTTATAACAAAGAACAAAGAAAAATTAAAGGTCAAGAATTAGCTTTGACAGTTGCAAAAAAAGCTAATATATTTTCTAGAATAGGAAATTTCTTTAAAAGTTTTGGAGAGCAAACTAGAATTTATTTTGAAGAGAAAAGAGAAAATAAAGCTATAAGAGCCAAAAAAGCTAAAGAAGAAAATGAATTGCATGAATTATATTTAGCTCAAAAAGCAGAGCTAGAAGAAAAAATGAAAGCGGCACAGTCTATAATAGATGAAAAATATAAAATGCAAACATCAGATAAACAATCAGAAAATGCTAGAAATACTGCAAAAGCATTTAGAACAGAAATATTTTTGCAAGGTCAAGATGTTATGCAACAAGAAACTCCAATAGGTAAAGAAGAAACTCAATTGCAATCTCAAACAATTGTTGCAAACTTAGGAGAACCTCAACAAGAAACTCCTGTACAATCAGAAGATCATGTTCAAGGAGATGAAACGAACCATTCACAAGGTGATGGTAGATAAAACCTAAAAAACGCTTAACAAGCGTTTTTTATTTGTTAAAATTCTATAAAAGTATTGCTTTTTTTATAAAACAATAATAAAATAGAACTATCTTGAATAAGAATAAACTAAGATTTGTGGCTTAAGAAAGGAAAGGTCAAAATGAATATATTATTAGATGCAATGGGTGGAGATAATGCACCAGATGCAAATATTAAAGGAGCAGTAAATGCAATAAACAAAGTAAAAGCAGAAGTAACGCTTATAGGAAAAGAAGATGTAATTAGAGAAAAAATAAAAAAGTTTTATGGCAAAGAAATGGAAGAAATTTCACCAAGATTAAAAATTAAAAACGCTACAGAAACAATAGAAATGGAAGACCAGCCTACAGTTGCTATAAAACACAAAAAAGACTCATCAATGGTAGTAGGATTCAAAATGCTAAAAGAAGGAGATGGAGATGTCTTTATTTCTGCAGGAAATTCAGGAGCATTATTAGCAGGTGCAACATTATTAGTAGGAAGAATAAAAGGAATAGATAGACCAGCGTTAGCAGGAATATTACCAGCATATAAAAGCCAATTGTTATTAATAGATTCAGGTTCAAACACAAATTGCAAGCCAATAAATTTATTACAATTTGCGCAAATGTCAACAATCTATATAAGAAACACATTTGGAATTGAAAAACCAGCAATAGGATTATTAAACATAGGAACAGAAGAAACAAAAGGAAATGAACTAGTTAGAGAAAGCTATCAATTACTTAAAGAAAAATCAGAAGAACTAGGAATAAATTTTGTTGGAAATGTTGAAGGAAGAGATGCCTTTTCTGGAAAAATTGATGCAATCGTTACAGATGGGTTTACTGGTAATGTTTTCTTAAAAACAACAGAAGGACTTGGGAAATTTGTAAAAAGAACATTAACAGAAAGTCTAACGCAAAATCTTATTTCAAAAATATGTACAATACCATGCTTACCTGCAATAAATAGATTTAAAAAAGTTATGGATTACAAATCATATGGAGGGGCACTATTTTTAGGAGTAAAAAAACCAGTAGTAAAAGCACATGGTAGTAGTGATGAAATATTATTTGAATTTACAATAAAACAAGCCGAGAAATTCGTTGAAAATAAAGCGGTTGAAAAGATGGTAGAAGAATTTACTCAAACAAAAATTGAACAGTAAGTATAAAAAATAAAAAATTCATAAATATGCTTGACAAAACAATAAACATATAATATAAATGTTACAGATAATAATGCAAATTAAATGAAATAGAACATTTAGGCACTTGAGAGGAGGTGAACTTGTTATGAGTTCAGAAGAAGTATTTGAAAAGGTAAAAGGAATAATTGTAGAACAATTAGGAGTTGCTGATACAGCAGTTACTATGGAAGCATCATTCATAGATGATTTAGGAGCTGATTCTTTAGATATAGTAGAATTAGTAATGGCATTAGAAGAAGAATTTGATATAGAAATTCCAGATGCTGATGCAGAAAAAGTTGTAACAGTAGGAGATGTAGTTGACTACATAAAAGAAAATGTTTAAAAAATAAAAGGGCGTGGTTTTTTATAAAACTCCGTCTTTTTTTAATCTTTTTTTATTTAAATATTGAAAATTTTAAAAAATAGTATATAATAGAAATATAGGAAAAGAGGGAAAAAGATGGAAAAACTACAGGAAAATATTGGCTATAAATTTAAAGACCAAGAATTGTTAAAAAAAGCATTAACACATACATCATATGCATATGAGCATAATGTTGAGAGTAATGAAAAATTAGAATTTCTTGGAGATAGTATTTTGGAATTTATATCAAGCATATATCTTTATAAAAATTATCCAAAATTAAAAGAAGGAGAAATGACTAAAGTTAGGGCTACAGTAGTATGTGAAAAAAGTTTATATAAAGTTGCAAAAAAGCATAATTTTAGTGATTTCTTATATTTAGGAAAATCAGAAAGACTATCAGGAGGAGAAAACAGACCAGCAATTTTAGCAGACAGTGTAGAAGCAATTATTGCAGCTATATATCTTGATGGAGGATTAGAAGAAGCACGAAGATTTATTGAAGAAAATCTTAAAGATGAAATAGAAATTGCAAGTAAACATGTTGGACAAAAGGATTACAAGACTGTATTACAAGAAAAATTACAAGAACATGGAGAAGTAAAAATCGTTTATACTATAATTAATGAAAAAGGTCCTGACCATGACAAAATATTTGAAGCAGAAGTAGAATGTAATGGAAAACAGCTTGCAGTAGGAACTGGAAAATCAAAGAAGCAAGCAGAAATGCAAGCAGCAAAGAAGGCATTAGAAAGTTTAAAGTAAAAGAGGGGGATAGAATGAAGAGACAATATATAATTCCAATATTTGTACCACATTTAGGATGCCCAAATGATTGTGTATTTTGTAATCAAAAATCTATAAGTGGCGAACAAAGAATGATTACTAAAGAAGATGTAAAAAAGACTATAGACTTTTACTTAGACAATATACGAGATAAAGAATCTAAAAAAGAAGTTGCCTTTTTTGGAGGAAGTTTTACAGGAATAGAAATAGAAAAACAAGCAGAATTTTTGCAAACAGCATATGAATATATAAAACAAGGAAAAATAGATAGTATACGTATTTCAACAAGACCTGATTATATAGACAAAAAAATACTTAAAATGTTAAAAAAATATAAAGTAGAAACAATAGAATTAGGTGTTCAATCAGCAAATGATTATATCTTAAAGCAAAGTCAAAGAGGACATACATTTGAAGATGTAAAAAAAGCTTCAAAATTAATAAGATGGTATGGATTTAAACTTGGTCATCAAATGATGGTAGGTCTACCAGAAAGTACTAGATTAGACGAAATTAACACGGCAAGAGAATTAATAAAATTAAAACCAAAAATGGTAAGAATTTATCCAGTATTAGTTATAAAAAATACAAAATTAGAAAAAGATTATATGAATGAAAAGTATAAGCCTTTAACAGTTGTACAAGCAGTAGAAATATGCAAAGAATTAGTTGTAATGTTTAAGAAAAAAGGAATTGACATTATAAGAATAGGATTACAGAATACAGATACAATAACAGATCCTAAGCAATCAGGAAGTGAAGTTGTGGCAGGACCATATCATCCAGCTTTTAGACAATTAGTAGAATCAGGATTATGGTATGACACAATTGTAACAAAAATAAAACAATTAAATGTTAAAGTAAAAAAGGTTGAGATAATAGTTAATCCACAAGATGCAAATAATGTAATTGGACATAAAAGAGAGAACATAGAAAAACTAAAAGATATGTATTCATTAGACTTAATAGTTAAACAAGATGAAAATATAAAACCAGGAAAATCAGAATTAAATGTATTAGAAACATATCCAGAGTTTTTAGAAGAACATAATTAAAAGAATAGTATATTTTTTGAAAAATTACCTATAATTTTATTATAGGTGATTTTTATGTTAAAAAAGCAAATGAAATCTTATATTATAGATATGATTGGAACAATTATAGGGTCTGCAATAATGGCATTTGCTACAGCATCTTTTTTGTTACCAAGTCAATTATCTTCTGGTGGTTTTTCAGGAATAGCGACAATAACATATTACTTTCTAAAAATACCAGTAGGTTTAATGATATTAATATTAAATATACCATTATTTATATTTTCAGGATATAGATTGGGAAAAGATTTTTTAATCAGGTCAATTGTTGGAGCTGTAAGCTTATCAGTATTTATTGATATATTTGATAAATTTCCACCAATAACAACAGATAGGTTCTTGGCATGTATATATGGTGGAATCATAACAGGTTTAGGAACAGCAATAATTTTAAAAGTTGGTTCATCAACAGGAGGAACAGACTTAATTGCTAATATAATAAAAAACTATAATCCTCATATCACAATAAGTAGATATCTTACAATAATAGACATATCAATAATATTATTAAATGTGTTGTTTTTTAGAGAAATAGAAATAGGATTATATTCAGTAATTGCGATATATTTGTACGGAAAACTAGTGGATGTGGTTTTTGAAGGAGTATATTTTACAAAATTATTATTTATAATTTCAGATAAAAACGAGGAGATTTCAAAAGCAATCAAAGATGATGCACAGCGTGGTGTGACTGGTTTATATGGGAAAGGGATGTATAGCCAAAAAGATAAAATGGTATTAATTTGTGCGGCTTCAAGAGGAGATATAGCTAAAATAAAAGGGTTGGCACAGAATATAGATAAAAAATGTTTTATTATAGTTGCTAATGCTAGAGAGGTTTTGGGAAAAGGTTTTAAGGAATGAAATTTGTCAAAAAGGACCGTCCCCCTGACAAATTTCATTAAGTCTTGGTAACTAGTAAACTTGAAGTAACATTAAAATCTAAATCAACATTAAATACAGCATTTTTAAATTTTTCTTTCCAATTAAAATTTTTCCATTCAGGTATTGTAGCAAAATGTCCAATAGCTTTTGTGTAAAATTCATCTATATCACAATTATATTCTTTTGAAACTTTATTCAAATATTTATCAAATTCATTTTTTAAATAATCTTTTGCTGTAGAAGATATCTTTTCGAGAGTTTCGGGAATTTCATAATCTATATCTTGTTCAAGAGTCATTACATCAGCATTCAAATATAATTTAATTGAAATATGAGGAATTCCATCAATAATATTAATAGTGATTTTTGTTTTTTTTGATGGGAAAAGTTGTAATTCCATTTTTTCAGACTCTACAATTGGATTACCAATTGAAATAATACATGAATCTAAGTCGTTATTAATTAGTAGATGACAAATAGTTTCTGTTGCTGTAAGCTCACCACGAAATTTATCATTTTCAAATACTGCTAATCCAATATTTTCTGTGCCTCTTTTACCAGAAGCGGAACTTGTTCCAGCGGTTAAATCTTCTGGATTGATGATAGAACTTTCTTGCTCTTGTGAAGACTGATTAGAAGATTCATTGCTACTATTATTACTACTATTTGAAGAACCAGAGCTTTCTGAACTTAATTTTTCTGTGTCTGAACTATCAGATTTATTTGAATTACTTGAACTCTTACTATTTTCTGATCTTGCTGCAGAGTTTAGCCCTCCTAAAATAGCAGTAGCTTCTTCATCTTTTGATGCTAAAGTATTATAAAAATTACCAATTGTTATATTTGATATATATCCAGTAAATCTATCTGTTATAGAAAAAGTTTCATAATATTTTGTTGTTAATCTTTCTAGGTTTGGGTTTGAATTTTTTAAGTAATCATAAGCGTCACAAGTGCTAAGCACCAAATTGGTAGATGGCCTAACTTCTTCATTATTAATTAGACTATATATTTCACTTGATATTCCATCTTGTGCAAATTCTTTAGAAAACACGAAAACACTACAATGTGCAAGATTTAATTCTTTTCCAATATAAGTATTTAATAAGTTAATTCCACTAAAAATTGAGTTAGCTTCACAAGAAATTAGAATTGGATTATTTCCTTCACCAGAGGAGCCACCTCCACCTGTGGATGTAGCAATTTTTGATAGCTGTGCAGAAATTTTTATTTTTGCGTTTTCTCCCTTATCAATCCCAAGTGCGAAAATATAAGCAAGATTACTAATATTTCGAGAAGTATAAGAAGCAGAAAAAGCATTAATAAATATAATCAATATAATAATAAAAATAATTATACTTATTGAATTTTTGCTCATTTATTAAACCACCTCATTATCTTTTTTTTGAATGTTGCTGAAATTAGTATTAATAAACTTATTCCAATTACTAAAATGAAAAACACATACTTATGCACAGTATTTGCTAAAAATGTGGAAATTACATAGTTTTTTTGCCATATACTTGCAATAAAAAGAAGAATTCCTACCACAAAAATAAATATTGAGTCATCTTGAAAATTAGTTAACTTTCGTAAAATACTGCTAGAAAATTTTATAGTAATACCTAAATAACTTGCAAAAGAAAGTATCCAAATTAATACAAAAATAGAGTCAAGTTTTTGGAAAAACGAACCAAACTCAATATATTTTACTGCTGAAAATAGAGGTAGTAGTTCATCTGTATCTACAAAACCGTTAAAAATAAATAATACTGTTGCTACACAGATTAATAAAAAAATACAAGAAAGTATAACTGATGTAATTGCAACTTTTTTTATTTTTGCAGGTTCTTTAAGAAGAGGTGGAGTAAAAAATATATATGCTAATCCCTGAAATGCAAACATATTTGTAATTCCAGTAAAAAAAGTAGTATAAAGGCCGTTTCCAAAAATAGGATACATTTTTTCAATATTAAAAAATTGGATATCTGATAAAAACAAAAATAATGTACTTATTACTATAAACGGGAAAATTATTAGAGTACTTCTATATATTGCATTATGTCTCATGATACATGCACAAATACCGGATATTATAAAAAATAATGCTATATAAAATTGTTTTGTATATGGGAAATATATGATTTGCAGACAAGTTGAAAACATATGAAGTAAATTCCCAGCAAAAAAAATAAAATAAGCAATAAATAACAAACCAATAACCCATTTTAAAAACTTTCCACCAAGATAATTTGATATATCGACTAAATCAAAAGTAGGGAACTTGTTTAAAAAGTAACAGATTATTGATGTAAATATTATTGCAATTATTCCAATATAAAGAATATTTAAAAGCGAAGCTGAAGCGGTTAAATCTATAATGTCTTTTGTCATATTTATAATAATATGATTAAATGCTATTGTTACAAGTAAAGCAATAGCTTCTTTAGAACCTATTTTAGTATTATCCATATAAATCCTTTCTCATTGGAAAAAGTTCCAAAACATAATAAAATTCCTACATATTATTTACAAATATGTAGGAATTATACATTTCTGATAGCTATTGTAATTTAAAGATAGTGAAAGCAAAAAATATGTATGCAATTCTAAAGCATTTTTTCTTATATACTAATTCTTGATAATATTCAAAAAATGATTTCATGGCACTTAGCTTATCTGTTATTGTAATAATAAAAGATTCTTTATATTTAGGAAACTTAAAAAATGTTACTGGCCACATATGCTTTAAAATGATGTCTTCTTCTTTTTCATTAAGAGAAGTAATTGCTTTAGCATTTTTTAAAGCAATTTTGGGATGTATAAATGCATGCCAACCATTTAAATTCTTATGAGAATGTCTCCAATCATATAAAAATAAATCATGTAAAATTGCAGCTCGTGCAACTGAAATATAATCTAAATTAAATTTTTTGCAAAATATATAAGACCAATATGCGACTTCTATACAGTGCTCATAACAAGATGTGTTGTAATGTTGCCTATAATTTTTCATTTGTAATACTACAGGGTTCTTGATTAGGTCGCCTGTTATATCTAAAAATTCTTTCATGTTATTTTTGTTCATAAAAATACCTCTTTTCTATTATAACATATTTTAAGTAATTATAAAATATGTTTTAGAAAAGAGGTGATATTTTAATAAAATTTTAATTATTATTTAATAGATATTCCATTAGCTTTTTTGGTCATTCATTATTATAGCTTTATTAACAAATTTGTTCTTTATACATCACCGAAAATGAATTTTATTAGTCTAACCATTAAATCATACTCTTCTACTTGATCATTCTGACCTATACCATATTGGCAATGTATCCATGCTTTACCTGTTTCTTTATTTTTCCATTCTACGATTACTGGAACATCTTTTATTGGATATTCAGTTGATTTAACGCCACCAACATATATTTCATTGCTTTCTGGTGAATCATATGTTGCAGTAGCTAAGATTTTTGCTTCATCTATAAATTCAGTTCTTATTATTGATTGATCAGTTCTAGGTGGTGGCACACCATTTCCTAGTACATTTTGTCCATAACTTGTTAATTTTAAATCTTCACGTATATTTACAGGACTTGGACTTATCTCAGTGGCTTGCATTTTTTTTCCCAAAGATTTTGCTATGTCCAGTTTCTGTGAGTCGCCTGAATCATTCCCTATTGTTAATAAATTATATTTTTTTGCCAATTCATTTGCTATTTCTGGTACTTCCCAAACCGCATTTTGTAATATAACAATTTCATAATCATAGTTATTTACTACTAATTCTTGAAGAGTTTGTCTTGCTTCATTTCCAGTTACAGTTGTTATTTTTATTTCTGGATATGCGTCATTAAAATATTCTTTCATATGAGGTACTATAACATTATGCCAATGTTCTACATTGAATCCTGTTACACTTGTCATTGCAATTAGTGCTTTTTTGATTTTACCCCATACAGCATACAGCCTTGTATCGGCATTAAATACCACAGTTTCTCCTGGTTTATAATCTATGTTACCATTTCGAGATGTTGACCAGCCTTTGAAAACATATTCATCTCTTGTTGGTTCTACTGTACTTATTGTAATGCTTTCATCTGAATATGCTTTTTGTGCTTCTGGTGCTCCTGTTCCTCCATTTGCATCATATGTGATTGTAATTTCTATTTGAGTATATTTTTTCACTAAAGTTTCTATATTAATAGTTTCATCTTGTTTTCCTGATTTATAGTCTATCTGAACAGAAATGATTTTTATAACATCTGGATATGTTGAATTATCTACTCCTACTGTTACATTATATCCATTTGGAACTTCTATCTTATCTGTTATCAAATTATTTATATCATTTATAGTCATTCCCTCTGTCAATTTATCAAATTCGATTACTTTCATTGTTTCTATTACTTTAATAGCCAGATTAGTAGCTTCAGTTTTTCTTTGAATTCTGTTTTCTGTTACTGATAAATTATAAAACATAGATGCTATTACTGTCACAAATATTGTGAATATTACAACTGAAACTGCTATATCAACACCTGTAAATCCTTTATTATTTCTCATTTGTTATTTCTCCAATCTTGAAAAATATATTTTTATTTTTTCATTTATTATAAAATTTATTTTTAAAGTATACTAATTCCTTTAAAAATCAGTAAAATTTTTTCCTTAAGTATATACTTTAAAGATATTTCCTTAATTAAATAATATCAATAAAATGTTATAAAATCAATAGTTTTATTTATGTTTTTATATTAAATTTATTTCAATATAAATTTTGCTAATTAAATGAAAAATATTGATATATTTATGCTTTTTTAATAATTATAAGTCTTTAAGTTATATACTTAAAGAAAAGAAAAAGGTCAAAACAATTTCTTAATCTTAGGCTTTTTGTTTTTTTGTTTTGTTTATTACAATAGAAAACATTTTTATTAAATTATTGATTTTTCAATTAAATAATGGTATTATTTTCTTGTAAAAATGTCTTTAAGTATATAA
>CALXEV010000034.1 GCA_944387425.1 uncultured Clostridia bacterium | reverse complement strand
AAATGGGGTTGGGTATTAGCTTCAGCAATACTAATGTTTATATTTGGTGTTCTAATTGTCTTAAACCCATTTGCAACAGTAATTACATTAACAAGATTTGTAGGTATTATGCTTCTAATTGCAGAAGTTTGTGATTTAATAGAGAGTATATATATATTAACAAAAGTAAAATAATTTCTATAAAGGGTAGAAAAAAGAAATTATATGTGATAAAATTATGAAAAATAATATAAAAGGGGAATAAAAATGAATTTTTTAGGAATTTTAGTATCATATGTATATATTGCATTTATAATAGTATTTGCAAAAATATTTGAAAAGAAAGGCAAAGAAATAAGTAGGAAATTCATACATATTATGCTAGGAAACTGGTGGTTTATTGCAATGTTCTTTTTTACAAATGTCTGGTTTGCAATATTTGTACCAGCAACATTTGTTATTATAAATTATCTTTCATACAAAAAAGACATAATTAAGGTAATGGAAAGAGATGTCCAAGATGGATTAGGAACAGTGTATTATGCATTATCATTATTAATATTAGCTGTTGTGTCATTTGGAGTATATAAACAACCATCATTAGGTTTAATACCTAATTTAATTATGGCATATGGAGATGGATTAGCAGCAGTATTTGGAAAACTAATAAAAAGTAAAAGATATAAATTAGGAGATACAAAAAAGTCATTTGCAGGTTCTCTTGCAATGTTTGTAATAACATTATTATTAGTTGGAGCATATTTAATATATTATCATCCAGGATTCTGGCAAACTACACATTGGCCAATTGTTGCAGTATTACTAGCATTTGCGATAACAGCATTAGAAGCTACATCTGGCAAAGGTACTGATAATATAACTGTTCCTTTGGGTTCTCTTATAATGTTACTACTAGTAGGATAGGGGTTTTTATGAACAGGGACATTTTAAACGATTATAAAGAAAAAGATGATAAAATTTTACTTGCACAAGTTTTAGATAAAATAGAACTTTCAGAAAAGAAAAATAAAATTGAACATACAGACTTTTTAAACTTGGCACAAATTGAATTAGTACAAAAATTTATAAATAAAATAAAAATAGAAAATTATATAAGTTATGGCGGTTTTGAAACAGCAGAAAGAAAAACATATATAATATATCCTGAAAAATTTAATCCAATAGTTGTTCAAAAAAATATATCTAATATAATTTCAGTTATCAGAATTCAACTACCAGATGATTTAAAAGGAAAATATACACATAGAGATTATCTGGGAGCAGTAATAAAATTAGGTATAAAACGAGAAAAAGTAGGAGACATCATTGTAGATAATGATGGAGCTGATATAATTGTAGATAAAGACATATCAAAGTTTTTACTAGAAAATTTAAGTAGTTTAACTAGGTTTTCTAAGTCAACTATAATTGAGGAAAATATTGAAAATTTAAGACAAGTAGAAATTAAAAGAGAAGAATATGAAATAATTGTTTCATCTCTAAGGCTAGATAATGTGATTTCAGAACTTGCGAGATGTTCGAGAAATAAAGCTCTTGACATAATAAATATGGAAAGAGTTTTTATCAATTCACAAAGTGAAACAAAGAAGACTAAACAAGTGAAAGCAGGAGATATGGTTACAATTAGAGGAAAGGGTAGATTTTATATTAAAGAACTTATTGGACAAACTAGAAGTGGAAGAACAATCATAAAGGTTGAAAAATTTGTATAAGTTAATAGCCAACATTTTCAATGTGAATATATCTTATTTTTGAATAAGTATATTCACTAATTTTTTTGCCTAAAACATCATAAGTATGAGCAGCAACTGTAAAATCAATAGGAGAAAGTACAAAAAGACTATGTTCGAATTTACTGCCAGAAAAAGAAAGTTGAATTATATCTCCACTTTCTGTTTGAGAAGAAGAAACTTCTTTACCACGTGGTCCATAACTTTTATTTGTTGTTAAAAATTTGTATAAAAATTCTACACCACTCCATGAAGGAGATTTATCATATCCGTTATTATAATACCAGCCATTTTCAAAATTAAAATTCATTTTTTGACTTCCAGCAAATAAGCATTGAGATACAAAACTAGTACAATCTCCACCAATTGGATCAAAATTATAATATTTAGGGTTTCGAGATAACGCCCACTTTTTGGCATACTTTACTGCAAGTTCACGTTCATATTTTCTTGTATTCATAAAACATCACCCATATATTTTATGAATGCATAAATATATGGGTGACAATTAAATATCATATTTAGTCATAATTATAGCATCTTGAGAATTATTATAATATTTTTTTCTAATTCCTAAATTCTTAAAACCAAATTTTTCATATAACTTGATTGCTGGAGTGTTTGATACATTAACTTCTAAAGTAAGACTTTTCATATTCATATCAGCACATAATTCAAGTAATGCTTCTAATAATTCTCCACCAATACCTCTACCACGGTAAGACTTTTTTACTACAATATTATTTAATGTTGCCTCATCTAAACATACTGATATTCCTGCAAACCCGACAACTTCTGAATTTTCTTTTGCTATTACATAAGTAGTATTTTCATTTTGAAGTTCTTGTTTTAAAAGATTATAACTCCAAAAATTATCAAAATCAGAATATAAAGTATCTTGCATCATTTCTAAATCATCTAAAGTCATTTCTGTAATCTCCATTAAAACCAGCTCCTTTTGTTAAAATATTTTAGGCTTTTTCATCAATAGCTCTTTCAGCCTGAGATTTTCTTAAGTATAATGGCATAATAGAATTTTCTTTTTTGGAGTTAAAAATATTATATCCGGCAATACCAAGAGAAATACTACTTAAATTATTTGCATTTGTGAAATTTGCTTTTTTATAGCTATTTTCTATCAATGACTTATAGCTTACAGCTCCATCGCCCACGAAAGTTATTTGATCATCAAATTTATCTAGTATATTAAAAACTTCTGTGATTGACTTGAATTCAAGTTCTCCAATTTGAGAACAAACACCATTGTGAACATTGAACAAACCAAAATAAACATTATTATTTTTAGCATCAATTAAAGAACAAACCATACCATCATGTTTTACATTATATACTAAAGCTTCTAAAGAACTAACTCCAATACAATTAATATTTAATGAATCTCTAAAACCTAGAACAGTTCCAACACCAATTCTAATTCCTGTAAAAGAACCAGGACCTTTATCACAAACAATCAAATCAATGTCTTTTAACTGCATATTAGTTTCTTTTAATACTTGTTCTATAATAGGCATAATTTTTTCGGAATGATTTCGTGCATCATCTACAATGATTTCTTTTATACAACTTGTATTTTCTAAAACTGCAACAGTACATAAGTCACTTGCAGTATCTATACTTAATATTTTCATTTTTAATGTAATCCTTTCTTATTCCGTAAGAATATAGCTATTATACTACAATTGGTTGAATTTTACAATACATAACAGACACAAAAAAACAAAAAATATAAAGGAACCTTATCTAGGTTCCTTGTTGATTTATAAGATTATACAAATTAATCCGCCACTACCTTCATTAACGATTCTTTCTAAAGTTTCTTGTAATTTCATTTGAGCTTCTTCAGGCATTTTTGCAAGTTTTGTTTGAAGACCTTCATTTACTAATTCATTTAAACTTTTTCCAAATATATTTGAACTCCAAATACTTGTTGGATCATTTTCAAAACCAGAAAGTAAGTAATTAACTAATTCTTCTGATTGCTTTTCAGAACCTACGATTGGAGAAACTTCAGTTTCAATATTAGCACGTATCATATGTATTGATGGTGCTGTAGCACGTAATTTAACGCCGAATCTTGAGCCTTGTTTAACCATTTCGGGTTCTTCTAAAACTAATTCATCAATTGAAGGAGTTACAATACCATACCCTTTTGTTTTTACTTCTTCTAATGCATAAGAAATTTTATCATATTTTTTCTTTGTACTTGCTAAATCTCCCATAATTCTGAATAGGTCACCTTCATTTGTTATTTCTAAGCCAGTAAGTCCAGATAATACATTATAAAATAATTCTTCTTTTAATTGGATAGAAACACAAACTTTTCCTGAGCCTAATAGAATATTATCAATTGTTGCTTTAGAAATTATGTCTGTTCCATTAATTGTAGATATGCAATTTGAAACATCTTTAAGAGCAGAAACATCAGTAAAAGCATTTTGAATTTGTTCAAATAGTTTGGTTTTTAATGGGTGAGTAAATTCTAATCCATCAAGCCACTTTGGAAAATTAATACTAATTTCTTCGATTGGAAATTCATAAAGTAAATTAGAAAACATTGAATTAATATCATCTTCTGTAAGTTCTTCGCAATTAATAGGCATAACTTTTGTATTATATTTATCAGATAATTGTATTGCTAATTCTCTTGTTTCAGGAGAAGAAGGATTAGAAGAATTTAATAATATAATAAATGGTTTATTAAGAGCACGCAATTCACTTACCACACGTTCTTCAGCTTTTACATAATCATCACGAGGAATGTCTGTAACTGAACCATCTGTTGTAACTAAAATTCCAATTGTTGAATGTTCTTCAATAACTTTTTTTGTTCCAATTTCAGCAGCTGTTTCAAATGGAATCTCTTCATCAGACCAAGGTGTTTTTACCATTCTTGGCATATCATCTTCTAAATAACCAATTGCATTATCAACTAAATAACCAACACAATCAACTAAACGTGTCTTTAATTTTAAATTTTTATCTATTGTAATTTCTACAGCCTCATTAGGAACGAACTTCGGCTCTGTTGTCATAATAGTACGACCACCAGCACTCTGTGGCAATTCATCTTTAGCCCTTTCCTTTTTATATTCATTATCTATATTAGGAATTACAAGTAAATCCATAAATTTTTTTATAAAAGTTGATTTACCAGTTCTAACAGGACCTACTACTCCAATATAGATATCACCATCAGTTCGTTTGGCTATATCTTGATATAAGCCTACATTTTCCATCTATAATACCTCCTCGTTTAAGACAAACTTTTAATAATATATATTGGCAAAATATTAAGAATATGACATAGAAATAAAAAAACTTGCTAAAATAAATTAAATATGATAGAATACTAATGTTAAATTACATATAATATACAAAAAAGCAAAAGGAGCATAAAAATGGATAAGAAAAAAGAAGCTATAGAAGTTTTAAAAGAATACGAGCAAAATCATATAATTAAATTATTAGATAAATTAGATGAACAACAACAAGAAGAATTAATAGAGCAAATAAATAAAATTGATTTCCATCAAATTATGGAATTATATAATAATACTAAAAAAGAAATAGAATTTAAAGAAAGTAAAATTGAACCTTTAAAATATTTAGATAAAGCAAAATTATCAGAAAACCAAAGAAAAAAATTTGATAAACTGGGAACAGAAGTTATAAAAAACGGACAATATGCTGTTGTAACAATGGCTGGTGGTCAAGGAACAAGATTAGGATATTCTGGACCAAAAGGAACTTTTAAATTAGATGTATATGGAAAAGGAAAATATCTTTTTGAAATTTTGATAGATGATTTAAAAGAAGCTAATCAAAAATATAATACAACAATACCATGGTATATAATGACCAGTATTGAGAATAATAAAGAAACAGTAGATTTTTTGGAAAAACATGAATATTTTGGCTATGATAAAAACTATGTAACAATATTCACACAAAGTGAAATGCCATTAATAAGAGAAGATGGAAAACTACTTATTGGTAAAGATTATAAAATAAAAGAGGCTTCAGATGGAAATGGCGGTACATATTCATCTTTGAGAGCAAGTGGATGTTTGGCAGATATGAAAGAAAAAGGTATAAAATGGGTGTTCATAGGTGGGGTTGACAATGTTTTATTAAAAATGGCAGATGTAACTTTATTAGGAATGGCAATTGCTCAAGATGTTCAAATTGCTTCAAAATCAGTAGTAAAAGCAAATCCACAAGAAAGAGTTGGAGTTTTTTGTAAAATGAATGGTCATCCAAAAGTTATAGAATATGCAGAACTACCAACCAAAATGGCTGAACAAAGAGATAGAAATGGTGAATTAAAATATGGTGAATCACACATAATGTGTAATTTATACACAATAGATGCAATTGAAAAAATCAGCAATGAGATTCTAATGTACCACAGTGCACACAAAAAGAATTCTTATATTGATGAAAATGGAAATGAAATTATACCAGAAGAGCCAAATTCATATAAATTTGAATCATTTATTTTTGATGCATTTGAATTCTTTGACAATATTGCTATACTAAGAGGAAAAAGAGAAGATGATTTTGCACCAGTAAAAAATAAAGAAGGAGTAGATAGTCCTAAAACAGCAAAAGAGTTATATGAAAAGTTTTGGAATAGACAAGAAAATAAACAAGAATAATCTCAAAGGAGGAATAATAACATGATGGAGATATGTAGAACAAAAGAGCTATATAACTTAGATGGTACAATTGCAAGAGATTTATTAGAGTCTTGTGATTATCCATGGGAAGCATTACCAAGAATAGGAGAATATATTATTAAATTAGGGAATGCTTTAGATCTAGAAAAATATGAGCAAAAAGCTCCTAATGTATGGATTGCCAAAACAGCACAAATAGCTCCAACAGCTTACATTAAAGGTCCTGTAATTATAGGAGAAAATACGGAAGTAAGACATTGTGCTTTCATAAGAGGAAATGCGATAATTGGAAATGATGTAGTGGTTGGAAATTCTACAGAACTAAAAAATGTTATATTATTTAATAAAGTTCAAGTCCCTCATTATAATTATGTAGGAGACTCTATATTAGGATATAAATCACATATGGGTGCTGGTTCAATAACTTCAAATGTTAAATCTGATAAAAAATTAGTAATCATAAAAAACGGAAAACAAAAAATTGAAACAGGATTAAAGAAATGTGGGGCAATGATTGGAGATTATGTTGAAATAGGATGTGGAAGTATACTTAACCCAGGTAGTGTAATTGGTAAAAATACTAATATTTACCCATTATCATCTGTAAGAGGAGTAATTCCAGAAAATAGTATATATAAAAAACAAAATGAAATAGTAAAAAAAATGTAAAGAGGCAGTGATGCCTCTTTTTTTTACATTTGTTGGTTTCCTGGTATGAAATAATCAACAACACCATAAATTAATGCTCCTATAATTGCTGCCATCCACGATATAGAATATCCTGCTACAAAGAATTGTGTAACATATAAAATTATGGCTGCTAAAGCAAATCCAACAAAACCTTTTCCAAATGGACTTGCGTGTAATCCTGTAAATTTAACGATTAAGTAATCCATTATAGTTAAAACTATTGCAGCAATTGCTAATGACCATATATTATTTATAGAAAAACCAGGTGTGAAAAATGCTGTTATTGCTAAAACTATAGCTGCAGCAACTAATCTACCAGCAATTTGCCAAACAGTTGAAGTACCATTAGCACTATTACTTTGAGTATTTGACATATCAAAACCTCCTTATAATTTATAAACGTGTTTATTTTCAAGGTTATACAAATATTATTAACAACAAAAAAATAATTATACAAAAATCGTATAAATAACTGAAAAACGCCAAAAATAGAATTAGAAAAATTTTTTGGAGGAAAAAATATGTTAATTACTTTTTTTAGAGCAATTCTTTTATACATAATAGTTTTAATAGTAATGAGACTAATGGGAAAACGAGAAATAGGACAGCTTCAACCGTTTGAACTAGCTATTTCAATAATGATAGCAGATTTGGCAACAATACCGATGGCAGAAACAGGAATTCCAATCTCAAATGGTATAATTCCAATACTGGGATTATTAGTAATGCATTTAGTTATTTCAGTAATTAATATAAAAAGTACAAAAGCCAGAGAAATAATCTGTGGAAAACCATCAATATTAATTTTTAGAGGAAAAATAGATCAAAAAATTTTGAAAAAGGAAAGGTTTACTATCAATGAACTTGAAGAAAGACTAAGGGATAATAACATATTCAATATAGGAGATGTAGAATATGCTATTTTAGAAACAAGTGGTCAAGTTACAGTGATACCAAAACCTTCTAAAAGAGCAACTATTCCAGAAGATTTCGGAATAGAGCCAAAATATGAAGGAATTCCATATGATTTAGTCGTTGATGGAAAAGTAATGTATAAGAATCTTGAAAAAGTTGGTAAAAATTATATATGGCTAAAAAAACAAACAGAGAAATTTGGAATAAAGCCAGAAGAAGCTTTAGTTGTTACACTTGATGCAGAAGGACAGTTTTTTTGTCAACCAATAGAAAAGGAGTAGAATGAAAATGTTTAAAGAAATTGTTATTTGTATAATAATTATAGTATTGATATTTTCATTAGATATTTATACACATAATTTAACAAAAGACATTGTTTCTAAAACTACAGAAAATTTTTCTGGTTTGGTGGAAAAGCTATATAAAAATGAATCAGAAAATATTATGGGAAATGTTCAATATATTAGAGATGATTGGGATAATTCTCATGATAAATTAGCTTATTATATTGAACATGATGAACTTGAAAAAGTGGATACAGTAATGATTAACACAATTAGTTATGTCAGTACAGGGGATTATTCTTCAGCTATTATGGAACTTGAAAAAGGAAAATTTATCCTTGAGCATATTCAAGAGAAAAATGAGTTTAATATACAGAATATTTTTTAATACAAAAGAGTAATCTTATTCCCATTTTTCTTAATAAAACCATCATCAACAAGAGACTTAATCTCTCTCATCATAGCACATCTATCAACACTTAGAAAATCGGCCAAATCAGTATAAGAAAAAGGCAAAGTAAAAGTTCTATGCAAAGTGCTTTTAGACAAAATTTCAAAATAAGATTGGATTTTTCCTCTAATATTGCGTTTAGTTAATAGTTCAATACGCAAATTTAATGAAATTATTTGACTTAAAAATAACTCACTTAAGTTACTAGTAAGCTCTTTATGAAAATCACAATTACGCCTACACTTGGTGCAAAGAGAATCATATGTGAAAAATAATATTTCTGAATTTTTCTTTGCAACAGCAAAAAGCTCGTTGTTAGTATTAGTAGGATATAAAGCCTCACCAAAGATATCATCTATAATAAAATGACCAATTATGGTTTTATTACCATTAAAATCATATCTTATTAAATCAACTTCACCATCTAAAACAATGCATATTTGATTTCGTTTTTCAATATATGTTGTTACAGTTTCTCCTTTTAAAAATTTTTTAATTTGAACTTTATTACAACTATACTTAAATTTTTCTATAAAATTTTTTTTATCAAAATTAGTATCCATAAAAAATCCCCCTTAAACTTCCAAACCGAATAAAGATAAATCATACAAAATTCGACATAATTATTATACTCAAAATTATGAAATTACATAAACAATTATATTTCATTTATGTTGCTTTTGCAACAGTTTTTTGAAAATTTAACTATATAATTAGGACATACAAAACGAACTTAATTAAAACACAAAAGCACAGAAAATAGCTACGTTTAGAGGTTTTGTACAGAAGAAAGGAATGGGGTATGATGAAAGTAATCAAAAGAGATGGAAGAATTATTGATTTTGATAGGAGCAAAATTCAAATAGCAATTGAAAAAGCAAATCAAGAAGTAAGAGGAAAAGAAAGAGCAACAAAAGAACAAATAGAAGAAATAATAGATTTTATTGAAGATTTAGGTAAAAAAAGAATGTTAGTAGAAGACATTCAAGATGTAATTGAAGAAAAACTAATGGAATTTGATAAATATGAATTAGCAAAAAAATATATAGTATATAGATATACAAGAGCATTAGTAAGAAAATCAAATACAACAGATGAATCAATATTAGGACTATTAAGAAATGAAAATAAAGAATTAGCAGAAGAAAACTCAAACAAAAATACAATGTTAGCATCAACACAAAGAGATTACATAGCAGGAGAAGTATCAAGAGATTTAACAAAAAGGATATTATTACCTGAAAAAATATCAAAAGCGCATGAAGAAGGCATACTTCACTTCCATGATGCCGATTACTTTGTACAACCTATATTTAATTGCTGTTTAATAAACATTGGCGATATGTTAGACAATGGAACTGCAATGAATGGAAAAATGATAGAAAGTCCAAAAAGTTTCCAAGTTGCATGTACAGTAACAACACAAATCATTGCAGCAGTTGCAAGTAACCAATATGGTGGACAATCAGTTGATTTAAAACATTTAGGAAAATATTTAAGAAGAAGTCATGATAAATTTAAAAAGAGATTAACAGAAAAATATGGCGGAAAACTAGCTAAAAATGTAATTGAGGATATGGTAAATGATAGAGTAAAAGAAGAGTTATCAGCAGGTGTACAAACAATACAATATCAAATAAATACGTTAATGACAACTAATGGACAATCACCATTTGTTACATTATTCTTACACTTAGAACCAGATGATGAATATATAGAAGAAAATGCAATGATAATAGAAGAAGTTCTAAAACAAAGAATACAAGGAATAAAAAATGAAGTTGGAGTATATGTTACACCAGCATTTCCAAAACTAGTGTATGTTTTAGATGAACATAACTGCTTAAAAGGCGGAAAATACGATTATCTAACAAGATTAGCAGTAAAATGTTCTGCTAAGAGAATGTATCCAGATTACATATCAGCTAAGAAAATGAGAGAAAACTATGAAGGAAATGTATTTAGTCCAATGGGATGTAGAAGCTTCTTAGCACCATGGAAAGATGAAAACGGAAATTATAAATTTGAAGGAAGATTTAACCAAGGTGTTGTAAGTATCAATTTACCACAAATAGGAATAATTTCAAAAGGTGATGAAGAAAAATTCTGGAAACTATTTGATGAGAGACTAGAACTATGCAAAGAAGCTTTAATGTGCAGACATTATGCTTTATTAGGAACAGCATCAGATATTTCACCAGTTCATTGGCAAAATGGAGCAATAGCTCGTTTGAAAAAAGGAGAAAAAATTGATAAATTCTTATATGGTGGATACTCAAGTATATCACTAGGATATATTGGAATATATGAACTTACAAAATTAATGAAAGGTGTATCACACACAACAAAAGAAGGACATGACTTTGCTATAAAAGTTATGAAACATCTAGAAGAAACAGTTAACAGATGGAAAAAAGAAACAAATATAGGATTTGCATTATACGGAACACCTGCAGAATCACTATGCTATAGATTTGCTCGTATCGATAAAGAAAAATTTGGAAGTATTCCAGATGTAACAGATAAAGGATATTATACAAATTCATATCATGTTGATGTTAGAGAAAAAATAGATGCATTTAGTAAATTAAAATTTGAAAGTGAATTCCAACCATTATCAAAAGGTGGAGCAATTTCATATGTTGAAGTTCCAAATATGAAAAATAATTTATCTGCATTAGAAGAAGTTGTAAAATTTATATATGATAATATCCAATATGCTGAATTTAATACAAAATCAGATTATTGCCAAGTTTGTGGATATGATGGAGAAATGATTATAAATGAACAAAATGAATGGGAATGCCCACAATGCGGAAATAAAGATCATGCAAAAATGAATGTTGTTCGTCGTACATGTGGATATTTGGGAGAAAACTTCTGGAATGTTGGTAAAACTAAAGAAATCAAATCAAGAGTATTACATTTATAAAAATAAGAGCATAAATGAGGAGAACAGAAATGTTCTCTTTTTATTTTTGTATTGTGTGGAAAAAGATTACATAATATTACAAAATAATACTTTTTTGTAAAATTTTATAATATAGTTGACAATATTATTTGATTATGCTATATTAAAATTGAGTTCGAGATAACTCACAGAAAAAATATAATAATACTTGTTTAAAATAAAACGAGTATTATTATATAAGTAAAATATGGACCTGTAAATCAAAACATCACAAAAACAGCTATAGGAGGACATATTTATGAAAAAAATTATTGGATTGGTTATTTCCTGTTTAATGGTGTTTTGCTTTGTTACAACTGCGTTTGCAGATGACAGCAATGCAACAATGTTAACCAGTAACAACAGCGTGATTCCTATGAGTGATTACATTGACTATCTTGACGAGTATGAAGGATATTTCCGGCTTCAAATGCGGCGAGATTTCAGCTTAAGCTCTACTAAGGACTTGAAACTTGGTATTGGCTTAACTGCTGAAACTAATGTCAGAATTTATAGAGATGGAATTTTTGATGTAAAGGTTTTTGAAACCACTGTACCTGGAGATGGCCAGGCACGTATTTACGATATTAATAACTGCTCTGCTGGTAATTATTATATCGTTTTTGAAAATAGTGATGTAAACTGTCACGGTTATTATAACATTACCGCATGGTAAAATTATGATAACAAAAAGCAGAAAGAAAAATAACGAGTAAGGTGTAAAGTCCATATTTTACAAAACCAATGTGGATTACTCATCCACATTGGTTTGTAAATATATTATTTTTAGGGGGAAAAGAGTATGGAAAAACTAAAGAAAATCATAATTCCAATTCTAATCATTTTAATTATTTGCGCTATAATATTTTTTATAGTAAGTAACAAAAAAACAGAAACAACTGAAACAATTACAAGTTTTGACATTTCAGACCAAGTATTTTCACAAGAAAGTATAGACAAGACATTACAAGATACTGCTAATGCAGGATATGTGGAAAGTTTTAACATGGAATATACATATTCAAATGATATAGGAGCAAAAGTAAGCAATGTAATACTATCAGACAATGATTTGCGAATTTGGGTAGATTTTGACTTTTCAAAAAATAAACTTACACGAAATAGTGTTATATATGATTATATTGTTTATGATGAAAACAATAAAATAATTGGATATGAAAATCATGAGAATGGAAAATCTTCAGATGATTATTTAAAAGATTTTTGCAATGAACATGGAATTACATTTGATGAATCTGAAACTATATTGAGTACATCATCTGTCTTTAATAACATAGTAGAAAATGAAAATAAAATTTCATCACTTTTAACATTAAGCACAAATAAAGGTGATTTTCCAAAAAGTCAAAAAATATATATAGATATTATAAAACTTACATATTCTAGTTCATCAGGATATAAAACATATAATGATGCAAACTGGCATTTTGAACTAGATTTATCTGAAAAAACATACAATAGAACATCAATAAGCTATAAATTAAAAGAAAATATAGAAGGATTAACTGTAGACAAAATTAATGTTACTGATACAAGCACATTAATTTCATATACATATACAGAAAATGGTGCAAAAGTAGAATTTTTAGATGCTAATGGAAATAAATTTGAGCCAACAAGCTCTACAGCAATTGGAGATAACACAACAGCTTCTATGTTTTATTCAATAAACAAAAACAACTTGCCTCAAACACTTTATTTAAAACTTACAAATAGCTTTGGACAAGAAATAGGTCAAGTAGAATTAGAAATAGAAAATTAAATAAAATTATAAAAAATGGTCATTCTAATATAAATTAGGATGACTTTTTATATTTTAGAGAAGACAGTAGGTAATATGTCAATAGGAAAATAAAAAATTTTTCAAATATTTTTAACGTAAATATTGAAAAACAAGCA
>CALXEV010000033.1 GCA_944387425.1 uncultured Clostridia bacterium | reverse complement strand
CTAGCTTATTTTCTTCCATAGCTTCACATCCTTTTCTTGTTTTATATATTCTAAAACATTTGTTCTCTATTGTCAAGACTTTTACAATTTTTTATATTAAAATTTATACTATTGAAAAGATACAGTGCAACTTTATTTTGCTGTGCTGAATTCATTTCCATAATTTTCTATTCCTTTTGATTTCAAATTTTTTATTAATTTTTGGGGTATAGGGTGTAAAACCTATTTTTGAATTTGTGCGGGAGTACAAATTCAGTGCTTGCTAGCTAGGACAAAAATTTTTACATTTCCAAAATATTACTATCTTTATTGTGCAATTTTTAAATTTATTCTTTTAAGGATTTCCAATAATTCCTCATTAGGTTTTAATTCCTGTATTAGATTAAATTCAAGCATTAAAGATGTAGGAAATGGAAGTTATATGCTTGTTAGAAGTTCAGCTCATGAAATAAAAGTCGTTCCTAAAAATAATTATACAAGTGAACCAGTAATAATTCCGGAAAAAGTTGTTGAAATAGCATGGAACAATAAGTATGTTATTGCAAAACAGTATGGGATGAAACAAGAAAGTCCAGAAAGTACATATAAGATACCTGACGAAACAGTTGTGAATTATTGGATTTTAGACACCGAAAATGTAGAAAGATATGGACCATATTCATATGAGGATTTTGAACTTAAGTTACAAGAATTTGATATTACGCACTTAACATTAAAACCAGTATTAAATTATATTATATTTGAAGAAGAACCATTGGAATAAGATAAGGATGAATTAAAAGTAATATAACAACAAAGATAGAGGAAAATTTAAGTTCCGTCTATCTTTCTTTTTTATTTAAACAATAAAAAAATGCCAAAAAAGACCCGGTCCCAATTGACACCAAATGCCAATTGACACAATCTAAATAAAATCTTAATAAAAAAACACTTCCAAATTATAAAAAATAGTGTATAATGTTAGCATAAAGGAGAATCAAAATGGATAAAAAGAAAATATTAGAAAAATTTCCTATTCTAAGAAAAATAAGGACAAAACAAATAAAATTTGTATTTTATGCTAAAATGTACTTAGACAAAAATAAATACTGTAAAGAAATAATAAAAGAAAAACTACCATATCAATTATCCAAATTCAAAGACAGAATGGTAAATACAAAAACAGGATACCCAATAGAATATCAATACAATAAAGTATTCAACTTAAAACTAGCATCAAAGAAAATAAACAAAATCCTAATAAAGCCCAATGAAACATTTTCATTTTATATGTCTGTAAAAGGAGCAGACAAAAAAGAAAAATACAAAAAAGGATTAACTTTAGTTAATGGTAAAATTGAATTTGTAGAAGGTGGCGGAATGTGCCAAATAAGTAACCTACTATTTCAGGTCTTCTTAAACAGTCCATTAACAATAGTAGAAAGACATACACATAAAATTAAAGACTTTCCAGACCCAATGGAAGATGCATTAAAAGGGATTGATGCAACACTAGCCGAAGGATTTTTAGACTTAAAAGTAAGAAATGATACACAAAATACATTTCAAATAATAATAGAATTTGATGATGAATTCATTTATGGATATTTATGTTCAAAAGAAGAAATCAAAGAACAATATAAAATAATAAATAAGGACTTAAGATATATTAAAGAAAAAGATAAAATATATGAAAAAGTAGATATTTATAGGCAAACAATACAAAATGAGCAAGTTATAAATGAACAAAAATTATATACAAATAAAACTCAAATTGGATATGAACTTCCAAAAGATGTAGAGATAAAGGAGGAATAAAAATGGATAAAAAGAAAATAGGTATTATATTTGGTGGAAATAGTCCAGAATATAGTGTTTCACTTGAATCATCATATAGTGTTATTACAAATATAAACAAAGAAAAATATGAAATAATATTAATAGGAATCACAAAAAATGGAGAATGGTATAAATATGACGGAGATATCGAAAACATAAAAGACGATACATGGCATACTCAAGAAAAATGCACAAAAGTAATTCTTTCTCCAAATCCTTCAGACAAAGGATTAATAATTCTAGAAAAAAATGAAATAATTAAGTTAGATGCTATTTTTCCTGTACTACATGGAAAAAATGGAGAAGATGGAAGTGTTCAAGGTCTAATTCAATTATCTGAAATACCATTAATAGGTTGTGATGTTTTATCATCTAGTTTATGTATGGACAAATATTTATCACATAAATTAGCTGAAAGCTATGGTATAAATGTTGCAAAAAACATTGTTATTAATAACAAAACTCCAAAAAAAGAAATTCAAGAAAAAGTTGAAAAATTAAAAATGCCTTTATTTGTAAAACCAATGAGAGCTGGTTCATCATTTGGAATTACTAAAATAGAAAGTGAAAATGAACTTGGACAAGCATTAGAAGAAGCATTTAAATATGATACAGAAGTAATTATAGAAGAAAATGTAGACGGAGTTGAAATAGGATGTGCAGTTTTAGGAAATGATGAATTAATTACAGGAGAAATTGATGAAATAGAATTAAGTAAGGGATTTTTCAATTTCACTGAAAAATACACATTGAAAACTTCAAAAATTCATGTGCCAGCAAGAATTAGTAAAGAATTATCAGATAAGGCTAAAGAATTAGCAAAACAAATATACAAAATACATAAATGTAAAGATTTTGCAAGAGTAGATATGTTTTTAAAACCTGATGGAGAAATATATTTTAATGAAATCAATACAATCCCTGGATTTACATCACATAGTAGATATCCAAGTATGATGAAAAAAGCAGGAATAGAATTTGATACACTATTAGAAAAATTAATTGAATTAGAAATTAAATAATATAAACAAAATTGGGGAAAATAAATATGAAAAATAAAACAATTAGTATTGATAAATTAAAAATATTATTTGCAATTTTTATAATAGCCGTACATACATATCCACTAACATCAATTAGTGAAAATGCTGACTTTATTTTTACACATGTGTTTTGTAGAATTGGAGTGCCATTTTTCTTAATGGTAACAGGGTACTTTGTGTTGCAAAAAGCATTACAAGATAAATCAGTATTAATAAAATATACGAAAAAAATTATCTTAATATATGCAATTAGTACAATAATTTACATTCCTGTTAACATATATGCCGGAAAATTTGATGGAATTGGTTTTATAGGAATTTTAAAGGCAATTTTCATAGATGGAACATTTTATCATCTATGGTATTTTCCAGCACTAATACTTGGAATATGGATTACATATTTTATAGCCAAAAACCTAAAAGGAAAAATGCCAATTATAATTTGTGCTATTTTATATATGATTGGTCTATTTGGAGATAGTTATTATGGTATCACAAGTAGTTTTGAAATAACCAAAAATATTTATGATGTAATATTTAAAACATTTGAGTATACTAGAAACGGACTTTTCTATGTTCCTATATACATTTATATGGGTTATATGTTAAAAGAAAAGCAATTAAATATTGGAACAAAACAAAATGTGATTTTAATTCTATTTTCAACAATATTGATGATAATAGAAGGTTTAATTTTAAGACAATTTGATTTACAAAGACATGATAGTATGTATATTATGCTAATTCCTTTAATGTTTGTATTATTTAATTTAATAGTACAAAAACAAGACAAAACTGCAAATAACAAAAAGCTAAGAGAACTTTCTACAACAATCTATATAATGCATCCATTGTTTATAATTGTTGTTAGAGGAATAGCTAAAATAGTACATTTACAAGATTTAATGATAGATAACAGTGTCATTCATTATCTATTAGTAGTTATTTCTACAATTGTATTTAGTATATTTTTCGAATTCATAAAGGAGAAAATTAAAGATGGAAGAAATTCAAAAAGACAGAGCTTGGATAGAGCTTAATATGGATAATTTAGAACATAATATTAATCAAATAAAAAAAGTCATTCCTAAAGAATGTGAAATTATGGCAGTTGTAAAAGCAAATGCATATGGACATGGAATTGTTCAGATTTCAAAGAAACTAAATGAGATAGGAATAGATAATTTTGCAGTTGCAACATTGTCAGAGGGAATAATTTTAAGAGAGAATAATATAAAAGGAAATATTTTAATATTAGGATATACAGATATAGATGATATAAAATATGTCCAAAAATATGATTTAATTCAAACAATTATTGATTATGATTATGCAGAAAAAATCAATAATGTTAAATTAGAAAAAAAGCTAAAAGTTCATGTAAAAATAAATACAGGAATGAATAGAATTGGAGAAAGCTATACTAATATTGGAAAACTTATAAAAATTTATCAAATGGATAATTTAGAAATTCTAGGAACTTTTACTCATCTATGTTCATCAGATAGTCTAGATGAAAGTGATATAGAATTTACAAAAAAACAAATTGAAAACTTCTATAAATGTACTGAAAATATTAAAAGTTTGGGATATGACAATGGAAAAATTCATATTCAAGCAAGTTATGGAATATTAAATTATCCGGAATTAAAATGTGATTATGTTAGACCAGGAATTATAATGTATGGAGCATTTAGCTTAAAAAATGATAAAACGAAATTAAACATAGATTTAAAACCAGTTTTATCATTAAAAGCAAGAGTTACAAGTGTTAAACAAATTGATGCAGGTCAAACAGTAAGCTATGGCAGAACTTTTAAAGCAAATAAAACAATGAAAATTGCAACTGTTTCAATTGGATATGCAGATGGATATCCTAGAAATTTATCTAATAAACAAGCAGAGGTTCTTGTAAATAATGAGTATGCAACTATAATTGGTCGCATTTGTATGGATCAATTAGTGATTGATGTTACTAATATTACAAATGTAAAACAAGGAGATATAGTTACATTAATTGGAGATGAACCTGAAATATCTGTGGAAAATATTGCGGAGCTTTCAGGGACTATTACAAATGAGATTTTATGTAGGATAGGGGCTAGGATAGAGAGGTTTTGACATTTGGTGCCGGTTCTTTTTTGCCATGTTTCATTTGGGACCGGGTCTCTTTTGACACAAATTTAAAAAGTGCCAAAAAAGACCCGGTCCTTTTTGTTAGAAAAAATTTCTAAATTAGAAAATCAAAAAATTGACATAATATTAATATAAAAACAAAAAAGGAGGAAATTTTTTGATGAAAAAAATAATAAGTTTAATTTTTATAGCTTTATTACTTATTTTATATTGTTTAAGTGGAAATGTTTATGCAGACGCACTTGATGCAATTGATATTCAAACAGACAAAACAACAGTAAGACCAGGCGAAGATGTAAAAGTCACAATACAATTTGGTGAACAATTAGGAGCATACACATTTTCAATAGCATATGATAACAATATTTTTGAATATAAAGAAACAGATGGAGGAACACCTAATGATACAGGAGATGTTGTTAAAGTTGTTTACCATGACTCTTCAGGTGGCTCAAATCCACGAGAAAACATGACAATAACATTTACTGCAAAAGAAGGAATAACAACATCAAATCCAACTGAATTTTCTATAACGGCAGAAGGATTATCAAATTCTGATGCATCAGTTACATTTGATGATATAACTATACCAATTGTTAAAAATGTTACTGTAGAACCAGTGTACATTGATTATACTCTAAATCTTGAAGCCGAAGAAGAAATAATTGCAGGAAAAGAAACAAAAATGAAACTTTCATATTCTTCTCCAATGGGACATTATTATGACAAAGCAAGATTAATTGCAGAAGCAAGTACACAAACTGGTGGCACAGTAAATCTAATAGGAAAAGACCAATCATCATTAGATCATGATATTATCCAAAACGGATGGGGAGATGCTCAAGGTTATAAGATAGGTGGAAAAGATTTTTCACAAGTTCTTAATTTAACAGGGAAATTTAGTGAGCCAGGCGAATATTCAATAACTTTAAAATTAATTGATAGGGAAAATTCCGATAATGTAATTACAGAAGAAACATTTAAATTTACAGCAAAAGAACAAGAAGAAATAACTCCTGCTCCAGAAGAACCATCAGAAACACCAGAAGATACAACACCTGAAGAAACTACACCTGAAACACCAGTAGAAGAACCAACTCAAGAAAATATAGAAGAAAAACCAAATGAATTACCAAAAACAGGCATTAATATGTATGTTCCTATAATCTTAGCTTTAATTTTATTAGCTGTAGTAATATTCATGAATTACAATAAAAAAGTAAATGAGAAATAAACTCATTTACTTACATATAAGGGTTATGAAAATGAAAATAGTGAGGAATTTAATTAAAATATTTATAATTTTATTATTGCTTGAACTGTTTATATTTTTTATAGAAGTAGAACAACAAGGTACAGATATTGCAAATGAACCACAAGAAATAATGCTTACAGAAGAAATCAAAGAAGAAATAGAAGAAACGGAAGAAAACGAAGTACAGCCAAAAATCAACAACGAAAACGAAGTAGTAACAGAAATACAAAAACCAACAAAACAATATGAAAAAGAAGATATAATAACAGAATATAAAGGTTATACAGTAAGCTCAAAACTTACAATACCAACAATTTCTTTAGAAACTTATATATTACAAAATTATTCTGTAAATGCATTAAGAGTTTCTGTGACAAAATTTTGGGGAGTTGATGCAAATCAAATAGGTAATTTTTGTATAGCCGGGCATAATTTCAAAAATAAGAATATGTTTAGCAATCTAAAAAAATTAAATATTGGAGATAGATTATTTATATCAGATAATGAAATTGGAAAAATCGAATATGAGATTTACGATAAATTTATTGTTTTTCCGCATGAAACAGATTGCCTAAATCCAGAAACAAACGGAAAAAGAGAAGTAACATTAATTACCTGCACTATAGATTCTAAACAAAGAATAATTATTAAGGCTAGAGAGGTGGAAGCATAGATGCCCAATACTAAAAAAAATTTTAAAAAATACATTTTTATAATAATATTAGTTATTTTAATAATTATTGCTATATCAATATTTATGAAATCTACTGCTTCAACTCAATTAAAGCAAATTGAAAAATTTCCAGAAAGTTATAGACCATATCTTAGAGAGCTTGCAAAAAAACATCCTAATTGGGAATTCACACCATTATATACAGATTTAGACTGGAATTATGTAATAAGTCAAGAAAATATTTATGGAAAAAATTTAGTCCCCTTAAATTATACAGATAGTTGGAAAAATACTAAACCAGGAGAATATAATGTAGAAATCGATAGTGGATGGGTAGACTCATCTAAACAAGCTGTTGAATATTGTATGGATCCAAGAAACTTTTTAAATGAAGTTCGAATATTTCAGTTTGAAGAATTATCATTTAATTTATATGCAAATAATCTTGAAGGAATAGAAAAGATATTATATGGTACCCAGTTTTATAGGCAAACAGTATCATATCTTGACAGTTCTGGTAATACAATTACAATGTCTGAAAAATATTCTGATTTGATTTTAAAAGCTGGTAAAAATGCATATGTTAGTCCATATCATTTAGCTTCAAGAATAAAACAAGAAGTTGGACCTTTTCTAACACATCCATCCATAAGTGGTGATGTAGAAGGATTTAAGGGATTGTACAATTTTTATAATATAGGTGCAACAAGTTCATCAGAACCTATGGGTGCTATAAAAAATGGTTTACAATATGCACGAGATGGAAAAGGTGCTTCACAAGATACTAAAAACAAATATTTAATTCCATGGAATAATAAAGATAAAGCGATTACAGGTGGAGGAATATTTATAGGCTCAAGCTATATTAATAAAGGACAAAATACAGTATATCTTCAAAAATTTCATGTTTATAGCACAGATAACAATGGATTATTTTGGCATCAATATATGACAAATGTTTTAGCACCTTATAGTGAATCTAAAGCAATTTATAATGGTTATTACAAAATAGGTCTTTTAGACACAGAAATGAATTTTGTAATCCCAGTATATGAAAATATGCCAGAAATTCCAACACAAAGTCCTACTATAAATAATGATAATTATATAGATGTTCAGCAAAAAGTTTGTAGCACAGGAACAAATGTTAATATAAGAACAGGACCAAGTACAAGTTATGAAATAATTACAACAGTAGATAAGAATGAACAGTTTACTAGAATAAAAAAAGGAGTTCAGTCAGGAGATAAATGGGACAAAGTTATTTTAGAAAATGGAATTGTAGGTTTTATAGCTCAACAATATGTTCAAGAAGTAGATGAAAGCCAAGTTGATAATGAATTAACCATTACAGATACTCAAATAAGTGGTTTAGATTATAAAAATAATACTGTAACAAATATTAGCTTAAAACTAGAACCATATACAGCAATAAAAATTTATAATCATGAAAATAAATTATTGAATGAAAATGATTTAGTTGGAACAGGTAGTAAAGTTGTAATAACAACAAATAATGAAATAAAAGAATATGAAGTAATTCTATATGGAGATGTGAATGGAGATGGAAAAATAAATAGTGTAGATTTATTAATACTTCAAAGACATATTTTAGATATTAAAAAGCTTGAGGGTATTTTTATTACCGCAGGAAATGTCAGAAAGGATGGAACAAAACCAAGTTCAGTAGATTTGCTTTTAATACAAAGGCATATTCTTGGTTTGCAAATAATTGACCAAAAGTCAAAAAATGCAGAACAAGTTAAAGAGGAAAATATAGAAACAATACAATCACATGAAGAATATGAAAACAAAAATACAAACCTAGAAACTTTAGCAATTGAAAATGTTTTATTATATCCTGCTTTTGATAATTCAATAACATCATATACTGCAGAAATATCTGGTGAAATTACAAAATTAAATATGTTAGCAATACCAGAAAACGAAGAAGCTACAGCAATTATAGAAGGAAATGAAAATTTGAAAGAAGGAAACAATTTAATTACTGTAAAAGTAGTATCTAAAGACAAAACAACAGAAAAGATTTATGAAATAAATGTGAAAAAATAGAAACAATATATACAAAATAGCATACTATATCATATAGGGGGACATAAAAAGTGGAAAATACATTATATAGTATAGCTGGTATTTTAATACCATTTATAGGAACTAGTTTTGGCAGTGTTTTGGTTTTTCTTATAGGAGAAAAATTCAGTGAAAAGTTTAATAAAATAATTGTAGGATTTGCAGCAGGTGTAATGCTTGCCGCAAGTATATGGTCACTTATTTTACCATCTGTTGAAATGGCAGAAGAGCAAGGAGTAATTTCATTTATACCTGCAACTGTTGGTTTTGCTTTAGGTGTAATATTTTTAATATTTATAAACAAGCTTGCTGAAAAATTTGAAAACAAAAGAAGCGGAAAGAAATTAAATATGACAATATTTTCTGTTACACTTCATAATATTCCAGAAGGTATGGCAGTAGGAGTTTGCTTTGCTGGATTTTTGGCTCAAAATGCAGGAATTTCTCTATTAGAAGCTATAGTATTAGCAATTGGTATAGGAATACAAAACATACCAGAAGGTGCAATTGTTTCTATGCCATTAAAATCTGGTGGTATGAGTAAAATAAAATCCTTTGGATATGGAGTACTTTCAGGTATTGTAGAACCAATTTCAGCATTAATAACTATATTATTAATAAATATAGTTGTACCAATCCTACCATATTTATTGTCTTTTGCTGCGGGAGCTATGGTATTTGTTGTTGTAGAAGAATTGATTCCGGAAATGCATGAAAAAAGCAAGTCTGTTTTAGGAGTTATAGGCGTTACAGCAGGTTTTATAGTAATGATGGTATTAGATATTGTGCTTGGATAAAAATAATTAATAAAACTAAAAAATGTCAGCATATGATTTGCTGGCTTTTATTTTTGCACTAATACTAATTGAAAATCAGTCATAGTAAGGAAAAATAAATAATACCCCCTCCTTTACAAAATACCCCATGAGGGTATATAATAATTTTGGTGATGAACAATATTTTTATAGGAGGAATGAAAAATGAAAGAATTAAAATTAAAAATTGATGGAATGATGTGTACTGGATGTGAGAATAGAGTTCAAAATGCGTTAAAAGAAGTAAATGGAGTAGAAGATGTAAAAGCAGACCATACAACAGGTTATGTAACAATAAAAGCTAAAGAAGATGTTTCAGAAAATGATATAAAAGAAAAGATAGAAGACATTGGATATGATGTAGTGGAATAGAAGGAGCAAAGTTATGAAAAAAATAATTTTATCTATTGATGGCATGACATGTTCAGCATGTTCTAATGGATTAGAAAAATATTTGAATAAGCAAAATGGAATATATAATGCTTCTGTAAATTTAGTAATGGCAAATGCAACAATTGATTATGATGAAAAAATACTAAATCAAGAAAAATTAGATGAATTTGTAAAAAAAGCAGGTTTTAAAAGCTTAGGTGAATTCAAAGAAATAAAATTTAAGAAAAAAAGTAAAAATGAAAAAATCAAATTTATTATTTTTACTATACTTGCAATTATATTGATGTATATCTCAATGGGACATATGATTAATTTGCCTACAATTTCTTTATTTGATCCTCATATTAATCCAATTGGTTATATGGTAACATTGTTACTACTTACAATAGCTTTTTTGTATTATGGTTTTGATATAATAAAAAACGGTTATAAAAATCTAATACATAAAACTCCAAACATGGACACATTAGTCGGAATAGGAGTAATAACAAGTTTTTTATATAGCTTATACAATATGTATTTAGTATTAGTTGGAGAAAGCCATCAAATAATGAATTTGTACTTTGAGTCATCTGCAATAATAATATATTTTGTAAAATTAGGAAGATATATTGATGGAATAAGTAAAGACAAAACAAAAGAGGCAATACAAAAGCTAGTTACAATAACACCAAATAAAGCTATTATAAAAGTAGATGGAGTTGAAAAACAAGTTACACTAGATGAAATTAAAAAAGGAAATATTGTAGTTAGTAGAGCTGGAGAAAAAATTGCTGTAGATGGAGAAATTATTGCAGGAAAAGCCCATTTTGACGAATCTTTTATTACTGGCGAAAGTAAGCCTGTAACAAAAGAAGTTGGAAACAAAGTATTAGCCGGAAGCTTGAATTATGATGGATATGTTGAATATAAAGCAGAAAGAATAGGAAAAGAATCAACAGTTTCTGAGATTGTTAGACTTGTAGTAGAAGCAAGTAACACAAAAGCACCTATTGCTAAAATTGCAGATAAAGTTTCAGGAATATTTGTTCCTGCAGTTATTGCTATTGCAATTGTTTCATTTATAGCATATTTGATTATTACAAAAAATTTATCAGAATCTTTAACTACATTTGTAACAATACTTGTAGTAGCATGTCCTTGTAGTCTAGGACTTGCAACACCTTTAGCAATAGTAGTAAGTGAAGGTCTATGTGCTTCAAATGGAATTTTAATTAAAAAGAGTGAAATACTTGAAAATGCACAAAAAACAAATTCAATAGTATTTGATAAAACAGGAACATTAACATATGGAAAACTAAAAATCTCTAAAATAATCAACTATAGTGAAATGGAAGAAAAAGACATAATGCAACTAGTAGGAAGTGTAGAAGCAAAAAGCACACATCCTATTGGAAAAGCATTTACAGATTACTTAGAAGAAAATAAAATCCCTTTGCTTGAAGTTAATGAATTTGAAAATGTAGCAGGTCATGGAATTTCAGCAAAGATTAATAATGCAAAAATACTTATAGGTAATGCAAAAATTTTAGAAAAAGAACAAATTGAAAATTCACATTTAGAAGATGAGAAAAAACTATCTGAACAAGGAAACTCTATTGTTTATGTTGTAAGAAATGACAAGATTATAGCATTAATTGGAGTAAATGATGTGATTAGAGATAATGTAAAAGAGGTAATTAGTTCTTTAAACAAGGATAATATAGAAACAATTATGCTTACAGGAGATAATAAAGAAACAGCCGAAAAAATAGCTCAAGAAATAGGAATTACAAATGTTATTGCAAATGTACTACCTACAGAAAAAGCTAATACTATAAAAGAGTTAAAAAGAAATAATAAATTTGTAATGATGTGTGGGGATGGAATTAATGATAGTCCAGCATTAGCAAATGCAGATATTGGTGTTAGTGTTAAAAGTGGTACAGATATTGCAATGGATTCTTCTGATGTTATTTTAACAAAAAATGACCTTCATAGTGTTGTAAAATTAATAAATATTAGTAAGAAAACACTAAGGATTATAAAGGAAAACTTGTTTTGGGCATTTTTCTACAATTGTTTAATGATTCCTATAGCAATAGGAGTTTTAAAACCAGTTGGAATTTCAATAAATCCTATGCTTGCAAGTTTGGCAATGGTGCTAAGTAGTATTACTGTTATTTTGAATACGTTAAGATTAAAAAAATTTACATAAATCTTGTAAAATTTAAAAAAACGTGATATAATTACTGCTAAATGGCAAATGCCATGTTGAAACCGTTACAAATTATTACTTAAGGAGGAAAACTATGGAACGGTATGATAAGCTTGTGCTTTGTGCAGAAGATGGAATGACTTTTAATGTAGCTAAAGGAGAAAATGGCGAACTGATTATTAGGGTAATGAGTATTGAGAAATCAAATTCATCCTTATACTCTGACCAATATGTTAATCCTCCGATTCTTGAAGGATATAAGCATATTTGTGGAGAATGGAACAATGGTTTTACAATCGAAAGAATTTCAGAGGGAAGTCAACTCGTATGGATTCCTGTAGGATGGTTGGATTCTAATGGAACACTTGACGGAAAAAAATTTGATGAAAAGTTTGGGAGAAGACCTCTTAGTACTGATATAAAATTCTTGGAGGAGTGTATTGAAAGGCCAACAAATGTATTTGGGGTACAGATTGACAGTGTAAGAAAATATGGAGGATTTTATGTTTCTCGTTATACTATGTCTTTGAATGAAGAAACTGGAAAAATACAATCTGTAAAAGGTGCAAAACCATATATAATAAGTGATGCACATAAATATAAAAAAATAGCATCTTACTTTGAGAACACTAAAAATGTAAAAAGTCATTTGCTATTTGGCTCTGAATATGATTCAATATTGGAGTGGTTCAAAAAAACAAATGCAAGAACTCGTAGTGAAATTGAAGTAGATTCTTCTGGTTGGGGATTTTATCAGGACAGATACTTTGCTGGAGAAGAATTAAATACTAATCTCTTTCTGACAGGTTCTTGTGAAGATTTTTGTACTAACAATATTTATGATTTTACTGGTGGTTTTCTACAAATGACACAAGAGTACCATATAAAAGAGGAAAGTGGTTATATAGTTCGTGGTGGATTTGCTGTCAAATCTGGAGAAGAATTGCCTGCTTCTCATCGACGGGTTTATTTTGACCATGCTTTTTTTGGAATGCTAAATACAGGTTTCCGAGTAGCACTTTGGATTAATTAATAAGTCATTCGCTGTTAGACACAAGTTTAGTAATAGAGACTTTGAGATTTCAGAGTCTCTATTACTTTTAATAAATTCTAAATATAATATTTACAAACGTACAACAATATAATAAAATTGTAGTACAATTGTAAAAGGAGGTAAATATGAATATAAAAAAAATAGAAAAATTTTTAAAAAGAAATAATGGTTATATAACATCTAATGAAATAGAACAAAACGGAATTTCCAGAATATATATTCCAGAATTAATTAAAAATGGAATAATTAGAAGAGTATCAAGAGGTTTATATATTGATAATAAACTAATTGAAGATGAATACTATATTTTACAAAAACGTTATAACAATATTATTTATTCATACAATACTGCATTTCACTTGCTGGGAATTAGTGAAAGAGCACCATATGAACTTGATGTTACTACATATTCTCATAAAAAAATTAGAGAAAATGTAAAAAT
>CALXEV010000032.1 GCA_944387425.1 uncultured Clostridia bacterium | reverse complement strand
GCATATATTTGTTTTAAAATTGGGTTTTCATGTGATTTTCTAATTTTGCTCTTTTCGTCAATTGAATATAAGGCTTCTGACCTTAGTTTTCTTACATCAACTTCTCTTCTAATTTTAGAACTCTTTATTGGCTGTCCTCCACCCATTATACATCCTCCTGGGCATGCCATGATTTCTACAAATTGATAGTCTGCTTTTCCTGATTTTATTTCTTCCATGATTTTTTGAGCATTAGCTAATCCGCTTGCAGCAACTACTTTTACATCTTTTCCTGCAATATTTACTGTTGCTCTTTTTATTCCTTCTCCACCTCTAACTTGTTCAAAATCTATTTTTTCTAGGTCTTGACCAGTTAATATATCTTGTGCTGTTCTTAGTGCTGCTTCCATTACTCCTCCTGTTGTTCCAAAGATTGCAGCAGCTCCTGTTGCTTCTCCCATAGGGTTATCAAATGTACTGTCTTCAAGTTCTGTAAATTCAATATTAGCTTGTTTAATCATTCTTGATAATTCTCGTGTTGTAATTACATTGTCTACATCATAGAACCCATCATTTTGCATTTCTTCTCTTTGTCTTTCAAATTTTTTTGCTATACATGGCATTACAGATACCATATAAATTTTGCTTGGGTCTATTCCTTCTCTTTTTGCAAAATATGTTTTTACTAATGCCCCAAACATTTGATGTGGTGATTTACATGTTGATAAATGTGGCAATAATTCAGGATAATTCATTTCTATATATTTTACCCATCCTGGTGAACATGATGTAATCATTGGTAAATTATCATTTGCTTTAAATCTTTCAACAAATTCATTTGCTTCTTCCATTATTGTGAAATCTGCACCTGTATTTGTATCAAAAACTTTATCAAATCCTAGTCTTTTTAATGCTGTTACCATTTTTCCTGTTACATTTGTTCCTATAGGCATTCCGAATTCTTCACCTAATGCAACTCTTACAGCTGGAGCTGTTTGAACTACTACATATGCATCTGGGTCTTTTAGTTTTACCCATACATCATTTATTGTTTCTTTTTCATGTAATGCTCCTGTTGGACATGCTTGTATACATTGTCCACAATTTGTACAATTAACATCATTTAGGCTGTGGTCTCCTACTGTTGATATACAAGATTCGAATCCTCTATTTATACAGTCAATTGCTCCTATTTTTTGAACATTTTTACATGCTGCAACACATCTTCTACATAATATACATTTATTAAAATCTCTTACAATTGATGGTGATAAGTCATCAATTTTATGTTTTGTCATTTCTCCTGGGAATTCTACATCTAAAACATTGAATTTCACTGCTAGTGTTTGCAGTTCACAGTTTCCTGAACGTGTACATGTTAAACAGTCTTTTGCATGGTTTGATATTATTAGGTCTAGTATTACATGTCTTGCTTCTAATACATTTGGTGTATGTGTATGTACTACCATTCCTTCTTCGACTGTTTGTATACATGATGTTGCAAATCCTCTTCTTCCTTCTACTTCTACTATACACATTCTACAGTCTCCCATTTCATTTATGTCTTTTAAAAAACATAGAGTTGGAATATCTATTCCTGCACTTTTGGCTGCTTCTAATATTGTTGTTCCTTTTTTGGCTTTTACTTCTACTCCATCTATTGTTAAGGTCACGAATTTTTCTTCCATATTTTCCTCCTATTTTTGGCATTTGGTGCCGGTTCTTTTTTGTCATTTTGGCATTTGGTGCCGGTTCTCTTTTGCCATTTTTCAATTGTGTCAATTGGTGCCTGTTCTTTTTTGACTAATTTCCGATTGCATGGAATGGACAGTTTGTTAAACATGTTCCACATTTTATACATTTATCTTGATTTATTACCCTTATTTCTCTTGCACTTCCTTCTATTGCATTTACTGGGCAATGTTTTTGACATAGTCCACATCCTTTACATTTTTCTGGATCTATAGTTATTTTAGATAGTGCTTTACACTCTAATGTTTTACATTCTTTTTCTATAGCATGTTGCCTAAATTCTTCTCTAAAATATTTTAATGTACTTATTACTGGGTTTGGAGCACTTTGACCTAATCCACATATACTTGCTTTTTGTATGTTTACTGCTAGTTTTTCTAGTTTATAAATATCATATTCTGTGCCCTCTCCTGATGTAAGTTTTTCTAAAAGTTCAAGCATTCTTTTTGTTCCAATTCTACATGGTGTACATTTTCCACAACTTTCACTTACAGTAAATTCTAAGTAGAATTTTGCTAAACATACCATACATTTCGTGTCATCCATTACAATTAGTCCACCAGAACCCATCATTGAGCCTATAGTTTTTAAAGATTCATAATCAATTGGAGTATCTAGATGTTCTACTGGTATACATCCACCAGATGGACCTCCTGTTTGTGCTGCTTTGAATTGTCTTCCGTTTGGAATTCCTCCACCAATATCAAATACTATTTCTCTAAGCGTTGTTCCCATTGGGACTTCAACAAGTCCTATATTGTTTACATTTCCACCTAAAGCAAATACTTTTGTTCCTTTTGATGTAGCAGTTCCTATTGAAGAATACCATTCTGCTCCATTTAGTATAATTCTTGTTATATTTGCAAATGTTTCTACATTGTTTATAAGTGTTGGTTTTCCCCATAGTCCACATTCTGCTGGATATGGTGGTTTTACTCTTGGTTGACCACGTTTTCCTTCTATTGATTCTAATAATGCTGTTTCTTCTCCACATACAAAGGCTCCAGCACCTAAACGTATTTCTACATCAAATTCGAAGTCTGTTCCAAATATATTTTTTCCAAGTATTCCATATTCCCTTGCTTGGTCTATTGCTTTTTGAAATCTTTGAACTGCAATTGGATATTCTGCTCTTACATATATATATCCTTTATTTGCTCCTATTGCAAATCCAGCTATCATCATAGATTCAAGTACTGAGTGAGGATCTCCTTCTAGTATACTTCTATCCATAAATGCTCCTGGATCTCCTTCATCTGCATTACATACAACATATTTTTGGTCTGCTTCATAACCTTTTGTAATCTCCCATTTCTTACCTGTTGGAAATCCTGCTCCTCCACGACCTCTTAGGCCTGATGCTTTTATTAGTTCTATTACTTCATCAGGTGTCATTTCTTTTAAAACTTTGGCTAAAGCTTTATATCCATCAAAAGCTATGTATTCATCTATACATTCTGGATTTATTACTCCGCAATTTTTTAGAGCTATTCTTTTTTGTTTCTTATAGAAATTTAGGTCATCTAGTCTATTAACAATTGTTCCATCTATATCTCTACACAATAATCTTTCAACTGTTTTTCCTTCAATTATATGTGTTTGTATTATTTCTTCACAATCTTCTGGAGTTACATTAGAATAAAAAGTGTCTTCTGGTCTAATTATTACTATTGGACCTTTCGCACAAAGTCCAAAACAGCCAGTCATTATAACTCTAACATTTTCTATATTTTTTTCTTTTAATATTTTTCTAAAGTTTTCTAAAATTTGAGGTGACTTTGATGATGTACATCCTGTTCCATGACATACCAATATGTGCTTTTCTCTTGTATCTGCTTTTGTATTTACACGTAAATCTAATTCTTTTCTTTTTTCTTCTCTTATTTGCTCAATTTCTTCTAAGGATTTCATTATTCTCCTCCTTTTTGATTTTGTAGACTATCTAATACTTGATCTAATTTTTGTACAGTTGCTTTTCCATATACTTCTCCATTAACTGTGAATACTGGTGCTAATCCACATGCTCCTACACATCTTGTTTCTTCTATAGAAAACATACCATCTTTTGTTGTTTCTCCTGGTTCGATTTTTAATCTTTCTTTTAATCTATCCATAATTTTTTGAGAACCTTTAACAAAACATGCTGTTCCTAAACAAACTGCTATATTATATTTTCCTTTTGGCTTTAATGTAAATCTTGAATAAAATGTTACTACCCCATATATTTCTGCCATTGGTACATTTAAAAATTCTGATAAAACTTTTTGTGCATTCATTGGGACATAACCATAATGTTCTTGTACTTCATTTAACATTTGAATTAAATTATCTTTGATTGGTTTGTATTCATTACATATTTTTTCTAAAAATTCATCTTTGGGATTGTTTCCACATTGGCATTTACATTCTTCCATTTTGCCCCTCCTAAACTATTTATATTTTATAAACTTGTATATATACTTGGATTATATCAAAGTATTGAAGTTTCTACAATGCTTTTTGGCAAATTCTGTCGATTTTTTCAATTGGGACCGGGTCTTTTTTGAAAAAAAAGCAAAAGAGAACCGGCACCAATTGTCAAAATGACAAAAGAGAACCGGCACTAATTGCTATCTTTCTATCCATTTAATTAAATCTAAATTTGCACTATCTAATATCATCTCATTTTGTGGCATAACTCTAAATGTATAACCATAATTTCCACCTGAAACTAAATCAATTTTAGCAACATAATAATATTTTTTATTATCTTCTTCAGCTCTTTCTAATTTCATTGGAATTATTTTTACATCTTCAACTGTTCCATCATCCAAGAATTTACCATAATATACTTCAGTTCTAATATATTCTGGTTTAATATTAGGTAATGTTACTACAGCTCTTACTTCTATTTGAGAACCTGCATCAACAGTAATATTATCTGCATTGTCATCTAATTGTTCTATTTGAATATCTTTCCAATTAGAATACATATCTTGTTTCCAGCTATTAAATTCTGCAACATTATTTAAATCTGTATAATATTTCTTTGTTAAATTACATAATGGCATATATAATTGTTCTGTGTAATCAACTAACATTCTTGCAGTACTATATTTTCCTCCTGTTGATATTATAGATTCTTTCATTATTTCCATCCATCTTTTTGATATTCCATTTCTATCTCTATCATAATATGTTGGAATAATTTTATTTTCAAGAGTATAATACATACTTTCACTATCAGCTTTGTCTTGTTCTTCATATGAAGAATATTCTGCATTTGTTCCAATAGTCCATCCGTTTCTTTGATTATATCCTTCAGCCCACCAACCATCAAGTACACTAAAGTTTACAACTCCATTAACTGATGCTTTTTGTCCACTTGTTCCTGATGCTTCCATTGGTCTTCTTGGATTATTTAGCCATACATCTACTCCACTAACTAAATATCTTGATATTTCTATGCTGTAGTTTTCTAACAAGAATATTTTTCCTTTGAATTGTGGTTTCATAGATATTTCATGAATATATCTTACTAAATCTTGACCTTCTTTATCTGCTGGATGAGCTTTTCCTGCAAATATTAATTGTACTGGTCTATTCTCATCATTTAGTATTTGTGTTATTCTTTCTATATCTTTAAAAATCAATGTTGCTCTTTTATATGTAGCAAATCTTCTTGCAAATCCTATTGTTAACGCATCTGGATTTAATTTTGATACGATTTCATTTATTTCATCATATCCAACACCTTCACGTCTTAGCCTATTTGTAACATTTTCTTTTACAAGTGCTAATAACTTAATTTTTCTATCTGTATGTACTTTCCATAATTTATCATCTGGAATTGCTTTTATTCTTTCCCAAGTACTATCATCATGAATATTGTCTTGCCAATATGGCATTAAATATTTATTATATAATTCTTTAAGTCTTGGTGCTAACCATGTACATGTATGAATTCCATTTGTTACATATGTTATTGGAGATTCTTTTGCTGGTATATGTGGCCATACTTCTGAGAATAATTCTCTTGAAACTTCTCTATGTAATTTACTTACACCATTTTTCTTTCCTGCGATTTTTAAGGCTAGTATTCCCATGTTAAATCCTGGCTCCAAGCCCTCACATGGCTTCATTCCAAGTTTAAGGAATTCTTCTCTTGTTAATCCTAAACGAGGCCAAAAATCTTTGAAGTATTTTTCTACTAATCCTAGTGGAAATATATCATTCCCAGCCGGAACTGGTGTGTGTGTTGTAAATACTGTTTTTGATGAAGCAATATCTTTTGCAACTTCAAATGAAACTTGTTTTTCTTTTATTATATTTTTAATTATTTCTAAGTTTAAAAATGCTGAATGTCCTTCATTCATATGGTAAACTGTTGGGCGTAGTCCTAATCTTTTTAATACATTTACTCCTCCCATTCCAAGAATTATTTCTTGTCTTATTCTCATTTCTTGGTCTCCACCATATAATCTTGCTGTTGTATCTCTATCTTCTATATTATTTATATCAATATCTGAATCTAATAAATATAATTTTACTCTTCCTACATTTACTTCCCATGTTTTTAAATATATTCTTCTTTTTGGGAATTTTATATATATTATTAAATCATTACCATCTATATCTTTTACTGGTGTTATTGGTAAATCATATAAATCAATGTCTTTGTATTCAGGTCTTTGATTTCCGTATGCATCAATAACTTGATGAAAATATCCATTTTTATATAGTAGTCCTACTGCAACTAATGGAATACCTAAATCACTTGCTGATTTTAAGTGATCTCCTGATAAAATTCCAAGTCCTCCAGAATATATTGCTATGGTTTGGTCTAATCCATATTCTGCTGAAAAATAAGCAATTAAATCATTTCTGTTATCTGGGTATTTACGTGAAAACCATGTATCTCTACTGTTCATATAGTTATCAAAGTTTTCAACTATTTTATCATATTCTCTTACAAAAGAAAGATCTTTTGAGGCATCTTCTAATTTTTCTTGGTCTACTGATTTTAAGAATTTTACAGGATTTTTGTCACATTTTTCCCATAAGTCTTTGTCTATTTTTTTAAATAGTCTTAGAAATTCTGTATTCCAAGACCACCATAAATTATTTGCTATTTCTGTTATTCTTCCTATTCTCTTTGGTAATTGTGGATTTACTGTTATTCTATTGAATACATACATTATTTTTTCCTCCTAAGTTTCTTATATGCTTTATCTTTTCGTAATCACAAATATTATCTACTAAATTTATTTTTTTGTCAATATATTTGATAAAAAATATTGTCAAGAACAATACACACAAAGTATTGCTTCTAATCCGACATTTAAATCAATCAATCCTATTTTATATTTATAATCCAAATCTTCAAGTTCTTGAATAATCTTTCTAAGTTCAGAAGTTTTAAAACCCTTAGCCTGAGCCTTATACTTATTAACCAAAAACATTTGATTAGGTTTTAAATTCAAGCTTGTTGCAATATCCTTATTATATGCTAATGCAAGTTTAACAAAATATAATTTTTTGAAATGATTATACAGTGTTATAAGTATTTTTTGAATTGGTTCTTTAGAAGCAATCAAATTATATAGAACATCCATCGCTTCTTTTACCTTTTTTTGTCCCAAATTATCTGTTAAATCAAAAATTACGCTCTCTATTTTTCTAATGCATAGTTTATCAATATCCTGTTTTTGAATTTTTCCATTCTCACCTACATATTCAATCAATTTTCTAATTTCATTTATCAAGTCTTGCATATTTGTTCCACAAGATTCTATCAAATACTGTAGAGTGCTTTCATCAACATTTACTTTATAACTGTTACATATTGATTTTAATCTTTTTATTATTTGGAATGGTTTCTGTTCTTCAAAATTGCATATATTTCCTATTTTTTCAATAGTATTATAAATTGAATTTTTTTCAACTTCATCTTCTACAAACACAAGTGTAACTGCTTCATTAATCATTTCTACATTTTCTTTTAAATAATCGTTGATTTTGTCTTTTAATTCCTTGCTTGCTCCACCGCTTCTGCCTTTTACTTCTCTTTTAAATATTCCAGTGTTTTTAGCAATAATTAGCTTTCTTTCATACCCAAAAGCTGGTGTTTCTATGTCTGAAATCAATTCTTGTACATTGTTTTCATCTATTAAAATGTAGTTTATTCCCTTAACTGTTTCTCCAAAATTCTTTTTTATTTTTTTTAGTTGTTGTTCTAGTAAGAAAGTTTCTTCACCATATAATAGGAATATTCCTTGGCAAGAACCTTGATTTATCATTTTTTCTAGTTCTTCAATTTTTAGCATAATAACCACTCCATTTAAAAATTGTGGGACAGTCATATTGTTTCAAAAATATGAAACACAAATCACTGCCCCAATATTTATCTTCTCGATATCTATCTTCCCAATATTATTCTAAACACTTCTGCTATACTCCAAGCTTGAGCAACAGCTCCTTTAGGAGCATATGGTTTTCTAGAATCATATATCTCAGATATACTTCCTATACAGCCTCTTTCATCAATTTCTTTAGAAAATGTTTTTGTAACATCTTCAATGAATTTTTTTAATTGAGTTTCATACTTAGTTTTGTCAGTTTTAGTTTTGCTGTATTCTGCCAATTTCTTTAATGCATTATAATATAATCCTAATAGCCATGTCCATGTAATACCTTGATGGTAGCTAAAATCTCTTCTGAATGCATCTCCTTCATATATTTCGACATAATTTTCTTCACCTTTTGCAAGTGTTTTTAATCCATATGGGTTTAACAATTTTTTAGTAACTGTTTCAAACATTTCTCTTGCTTCTTGTGATGATGGATCTAATACAGGATATGTTAAACTTAAAGCAAATAATTGATTTGGTCTTATTTTGCCATCACCTATTACATCATATAAACATTTTCTTCTTTTATTGTAAAATTTGCTTTCAAATGAACTTTTACATTTTATTGCTAATTTATCATATTGTTTAGCTTTTTCTTTATCTTTATTTTTTATAGCTAATTCTTCTATAATTTTTAAAGCATTATACCACATAGCATTTATTTCAACTGCTTTACCATTACGTGGTGTAGCTGGTATACCATCATATTTTGCATCCATCCATGTATTTTGTGTTTTCTCTGTTCCTGATACTATTAATCCATCTGTATCCATGTAAATATTGTTGTCTGCAAAGTTTACACCTTTTTCATAGTTTTCTATAATATTTTCTAATTTAGGATAAACTTCTTCCATAATAAAAGTATAATCTGAAGTATATTCCAAATATTTTTTTACTACTTCAAATAACAATAATGATGCGTCAACACTATTATATAATGGTCTACTATCATCTTCACTATACATATTAGGCACTAAACCATATTTTATATCTCTTACACAAGTTCTTAGTATTTGTTTTGCTATTCCAAATTTCTTAGGAATTAATATTAACCCTTCAAAAGAAATTAATGTATCTCTCATCCAATCTAAAAACCATGGATAACCGGCAATAATTGAAAATGTGTTAAATAAAGGTCTTTTTATAATAAAATTGTCTCCTGCTATCAAGAATTTTTTAATTAGTTCATCTCTTTCTTTTTCTTCCTCTGTTTTATTATCTTTAGTATTATCTATTAAAAGTGATATTATAAATTCTTTATTTAATCTAATTATTTCATTTGTTATCATTGCTCTTGTATCTAATTCTTCAATATTTTCTTCCAAAGAACATATAAAAGAAATTTCTTTTTCTTCTCCTGGTTCTAATTCGATTTCAAATCTTCCTGGTACTATATGATTTTCTTCACAATTAAATCCTCTTTTTTCTTCTTCTATATAAAACATATTGAAAAATGTATCATAACTATGTTCAATATATTTTCCTTCTGTTGCTGTTATATAAATTGGTAAGCTTTTGTCTATTTCAATTTCAATTTTTTTACCTTCTCTTTTTTGGTTGATTTCAAAATAATGATCTTTATTTATTCCATGAACATCTCTATAATTCATTACTGGAGTTACAGTTAATTTAGTTTTACTTTTTCCGTTTTTTACTTTATAATAAATACCAACTGTATTTTTATGATGTTCCATACATATAACTTTAGTTATTTGCACATCTTCTACTTTATAAGCAAAAATTGGTAAATATTCTTTTACAAAACTTTCTTGATATCTATATCCATGAGTTATATAGTTCTTTCCCATATTTGTAAATAAGTCATATTTTTTACCACCTGTTTCTATACTTTCGTCCAGTTTTGATAAAATTACTTTTCTTTTAGCTGGTGGCATTACTGGAGCTACTAATAATCCATGATATTTTCTAGTGTTTGCTCCTATAATAGTTGATGATGCATATCCGCCTATTCCATTTGTTATTACCCATTCTTTATCTAAAGCTTTTTCTAAATTTAATTTTTCTTTTGCAAATCTCATATTTATTTCTCCTTATTTTTGACTATGGTTTCTCTTAAACTTTTCTTCTGATTCTTTGATAGATTTTATTCTATCACTATATTTGCTACTAAATTTACTTTGTCTTAATCTATTATTTTTCTTTGAATCACTTCTTGTTCCTTTTTTCTTTTGTCTAATTTCCTCTTTTGTTTTTTCTTTTTTAAGTCTATTTATTCTTTTATCTGACTTTAATTTTGCATTTAGCATTACATATTCTGGGTCATTTTCTTTATCTTGGAATTTTAGGTCATTACAAATTAATGTAATTGCTGATTCTGCTACAAGATGTGGATCATGTCTTATTTTTCCATCAATAATTGTAGAAATATTCTTTTTAATAAATTTTATTCCCTTAAGTTCCGGTGCATCTAAGTTTTGTTCTACTAAATCTGACCCCTCTTTATTATATTTTTTGATATATTCTGGAATTACTTCTCCTGTATCATATATGCAATAATCAATTAATCCTTCTCCACAATGTTCAATTATGGCTTTTAGATGATCAGCTACTGAATAATCATCTGTTTGGCCAAATTCTGTCATTATATTATTTACATATATCTTTATTGCTTTACTTTCTTTAATAGCTTTTGCAACTCCATTTACAAGTAAGTTAGGTATTATATTAGTATATAAACTTCCTGGTCCAATTATAATACTATCTGCATCTTTTATTGCCTCTAAAACTCCTTTTGCTGGTTTACAATTTGATGGTTGAAGATATACCCTATTAATTTTTGTCATTTTCTCACTTACTATTTCAGGTATTTTGTCTTTTTCTTCAACAACATATCCATTATCTAATTCAGCACATATTGTCATTTCTTCTGAAGTTACAGGTAATACATTTCCAATTATATTAAATACAGAATTACTTCTTTCAATGGCTTCTGTATCATTTATGTATATTTCCTTCATAGCTGTAAAATAAATGTCAGAAAATTTTAGTCCTCTTAGTTTTGGATGTTTCATTTCATGATTTAAAAGTTCTTTTAATTCATCTTTTTTCTCTAAAGAAAGTGCAACTATACTATCTTTTACTTCTTCTAACGGAAGTGTTGTTCCAAGTTGCTTTCTAGAATTTGATGGTTCTTTTCCATATTCTGATACGGCTACTATTGCAGTTAAATTGTTTGTATATCTTTTCATTCCTGTAAGTACTGTATTTAGTCCTGCTCCTCCACCAATTACAACAATTTTGGGACCTCTATCATAAATAGTTTTATTAAAAATTAATGAGTTTACATTTACATTTTTTCTACGTTTTAATCTATCATCTGTTGCTTCTATAAATAGTTCCATGTTTCTCTTGTTTAAGAAAATTAGACCCAATACTATACATGTAAAACCTATAACAAATACTATAATTACTTTTCCTGCTTCTACAAGTTGCATTTCTTTTTGTACAAGTATTTTTGAAATTCCATAACAGGTTAATAATATTCCTAATAAAATTAATAAAAACCATCTTTTCATTTTCGAGCTAGATTTAAACCATTGTAATATTCCTTTCATAATCACGGTAGAAAGATAACGGTTCTCTTTCTACCTCCTCCTTCATAATAATTTTGTTAATTTAATATTTCTATTTCTGTTTCGATTCTTTTTCCAAATTTATTATATATTTGTTCTTTTGTATATTCAATTAATTTCATTACATCTTCTGCTGTTGCATTTCCTTTGTTTATTATAAAACCCGCATGTTTTTCTGATATTTGAGCATCACCTATTTGATATCCTTTTAATCCACATTCATCTATAAGTCTAGCTGTTATAAAATCTTCACCTCTTTTAAATGTACTTCCTGCACTAGGAAACTCAAATGGTTGTTTTTCTTTTCTGAAATTTGCATATTCTTGCATTTTAGCTAAAATTTCTTCTTTATTTCCTTTTTGCAATTTTAATTCTGCCTCTATTATAACATAATCTTTATGAGAAAAAATACTATTTCTATATTTAAATTCAGCTTCAGAATTATTAATTTTTTTAATATTTCCTTCTCTGTCTATATAAGTTACAGTTTTTACGATGTCTTTCATTTCTTTACCATGTGCACCTGCATTCATTCTGATTGCTCCACCAATAGTACCAGGAATTCCAGCAGCAAATTCAAAACCTTCTATTTCTTGATTCAAAAATTTTTGAGCAATAATTCCTAATTTTTCTCCACTTCCAACTACAATATTAATTTTTCCTTTGTCCTCTTGGAACTCCAACTTTTTTATTTCTATTTTTAATACAATTCCTTTTATTCCTCTATCACTTACTAATAAATTACTTCCATTTCCTATAACTGTTAGTGGAATGTTAAATTCTTTTGCTATTTTATATACTTCTTTTATTTGGTCTACACTCTCAATTTTAATTAGACATTCTGCTGGTCCACCTATTTTGAATGATGTATGTTTTTTCATTTCTTCATTTATGTATATTTTTTCTTTTGGAATAATTTCTTGAATTTTTTCAATAATCTCTTTATCCAATATTATCCTCCTTATATACCTACCTTAAATCCACAGCATATACATATAATACCATTTTATCTGCTTGAGTCTCATTCATAACTTCTCCTGTAGCATAATTTACTATATATGTGTCTACATCTTCATCTAATTCTATAGCACTAGTTACACCAATTTCTCTTAATTGAGCTTCTTGCAATCTATAATAAAACTGTGTTTCATCAGTTGAAGTCCCTCCATCATAATTATTTACTTTTAACGTTACTCCCATCTTATCTGCAATACTTTTAGCAGTAGAAAACGAAATTTTTGTTCCTATTATATATTCTGGAGTTCCACCTTCTGCTGGTAAATCTTTTGTTGATAAATATTTACTATAATTTTCTAAAACTGCATGTTGGACAGTTTGTAGCTCTGTTTCTATTTTTTTTGTTTTTGAATCTCTTAATACACTTATTCCAGAATATGTTACAACTGATGCAATTATTATAAGTACTATTATCATTACTGATAAAGCAATTAGAGTTATACCTTTATTATTTTTCATTTGAATTCTCCTTTTCTTTTTTTATAATATTATCATTTTTTTGCTTAATTTACAAGTTTTTTTCTTAAATCTCTTTGATTTTTATTAAATTTGTAGTATAATATATTTGTGATGTAAAAATTTAGTATTATTTTTGAGGGGGTATTTTATATGTGGCTTGTTTGGCTAATTGCCGCAGGAGTTTTTTTCGTAATTGAGATTGCTACTATCGGATTTCTAACTTTTTGGCTTGGAATAGCAAGTTTATTAGCAATGGTAGTAAGTTTCTTTACAGCAAATATTGTGATTCAAACTTCAGTTTTTGTAATTTTCTCAATTCTTCTTATCTTAGCAACAAAACCTTTAGTAAATAAATTTGCAAAAAATGATGATGTTTCTACAAATGTATATTCATTAATTGGAAAAAAAGCAATTGTAACAGAAGAAATTGACTGGCATACAGGAAAAGGACAAATAAAAGTAGATGGTGAAATTTGGTCTGCTAAAACAAAGGAAGAAATAGATATCCCCAAAGATAGTGAAGTTATTATAGAAGAAATCGATGGAGTTAAAGCCTTTGTTAGACCTGTTAATTCTAGCATTTCTGCTTCATCATTAAATGTTTAAGTTTTTTATATTTTAATAAATAGGCATTTTGCCAAAAGGAGGTTTTTATGTACTTTTTAATTGTATTACTAGTTATAATAGTAATCATAGCATTAAAGTCAATTAAAGTTGTTAGACAATCAGAAGTGTACATTATAGAAAGATTAGGTAAATTTCACAAAGTAGCTGATGCAGGTTTAACAATAATTATTCCGTTTGTTGATCATGTTAGAAGTGTTGTAAGTTTAAAACAACAAACAATGGATGTTCCACCACAAGGAGTTATCACTAAAGATAATGTAACAATTACAATAGACACTGTAGTATTTTATCAAATCACAGATCCAGCAAAAGCTGTTTATGAAATTCAAAGTTTAAAGAAAGGTATTGAATATCTTGCAATCACAACAATTCGTGATATTGTTGGTAAAATGGATTTAGATGCAACATTCAGTTCAAGAGATAACATAAATGCTGAATTAAGGACAATTCTTGATGAAGCTACAGATAGATGGGGTTGTAAAATAGATAGAGTTGAAATAAAAGATATCACTCCTCCAGCAGATATTAGAGATGCAATGGAAAAACAAATGAATGCAGAAAGAAATAAAAGAGCTTTAATTCTTGAGGCTGAAGCTCAAAGACAATCTGCTGTTACTATTGCAGAAGGTAAAAAAGCTGCTGCTATACTAGAAGCCGAAGCAGATAGAGAATCAAGAATTAGAAGAGCAGCCGGTGAAGCTCAAGCTATTAAGTCTGTTGCAGAAGCTAAAGCAAAAGAGATTTCAATGGTTTATGATGCAATCAAATCATCTAACCCAGATGATAAATTAGTTCAAATTAAATCTCTTGAAGCATTAGAGGAAATCGCTAAAGGTGAAGCAAATAAAGT
>CALXEV010000031.1 GCA_944387425.1 uncultured Clostridia bacterium | reverse complement strand
GTATTACAAAGTGTAAAAGGCTATGGAGGAGAAGAAAACAATCCAACACCAGGATATGAAGCTACTATAGATTTTACAAATTCAGCATATGAAAATAAAATTATACAAATTCAATGTGTAGACAAAAATGGAAACGTAATTGTTGAAAGAGCAGTAGCAACTAGAGTTAGAAAAAGTATAGAATTTTACGAAGGTGTATATGGCTCATCAGGATTAAAAATTGCAGGAAGAGGCGGATATGACTTAAGATACATGAAATTTGGAAGCGGAGAAAATGTGTTTTTTGGAACATTCGCTATACATGGATTTGAAGATAAGTGGGACAGAGATGGAGAAGAACTAGTAGATATTGCAAATCAATTATATAATAAATTACGCAATGATAAAGATTATGATTTAGCAGAAAAATGGACAATATATTTATTCCCAGGAGTTAATCAAGATGGATTAAAACAAGGAGATACAAATAATGGACCTGGTAGAACAACATTATATAGTCAAGCACCAGGAAACAAAGGGATAGATTTAAATAGATGTTGGCAAGTAGGAGATTATTATCAAAGATATGATGATGATAGAAATTATAATGGTACAACAGGCTTTCAAGCATATGAAGCACAAGCATTAAGAGATTTTATGCTAACACATAAATCACAAAATGGACAAACAATATTAGTTGACTTGCATGGATGGACACAACAATTAATAGGTGATCCTGGAATTTGTTCATATTATGAAAAACAATTTCCAGAAAACAATAAAAATTCTGTTGGAAGATATGGAACAGGCTATATGATTAACTGGGCAAGAACATATTTAGGTTCAAACGGAAAACCAGCCAAATCAGCATTAATAGAATTACCTAAACAAAATGTTGTAAATCATCAATCTGTAGTTGAACAGAATTTTGCAAATAGATATATAGATGCAACATTAGATATGTTAAGAAATATAATATAAAAATAAAATCCTTGGGAAAGGAAAAGTATGTAAAATGAAAAATAGAAAAATAATTATAATTGGAGTTATAATATTAATTATGGTTGTGGCTTCAATAATAACAATAGTATTATTGAAAAGCAAAAAAAATAATGATGAAACACAACTAGAAAATGATACTCAAAATAATAATCAACAAATTTCTGAACAAGAAAAAGAAATTCAAGAAATAGAAGAACAACCTGAGCAAACAGAAGAAGAAAAACAGGAGATAGATGAAATTAAAACAAGTATTGGTGCAACAGGTGACAGTAGTATTTATGAAGTTCAAGATGGATATAATGACCAAAAAATCGTTATAGTTAAGCCAAATGTAAAATATAAAGTTGCATTTGCAGGTATGATGAAAAAATCAAAACCTACTCTTGAAGAAACAGATGACATAATTCAAAATCAACATCCAAAGTATGCAGGAATTTGGATTTATGATGACTGTAGACAAAAGTTTCTAGAAATGCTTAAAGAATGTACTAATTCAGAATATAATATTGATGAAAATGGATATTTAAAAATAACAAATAAAAATGAACAAAATGAATTAGACAAAAAACTTGAAAATGCTATAAATGGAAATAGATTATATTTGATAAATTTATCAAGTATTTGCTATATTGTTGATGATATTACAGGAGAAATTTTAGACTATAATTTTGAAGAAATGGATGAAATGCAAATATATGAGTATTTCGAAGATAATGATAGAACATTAATATTTGTTAATGAAAACACGAATGGACAATTAACTAATGAGGAAATTATTAATAGTTTGGTTAATTTGATTTGACATTTGGTGCCGGTTCTCTTTTGCCATTTTGGCAATTGGTGCCGGTTCTTTTTTGCTCAAAATACCTTATTAAAATGCCGAGATTAATTGACAAATTATATATAAAAATATATAATATGCACAGAATTCTAAAAATCTAACAAGAAAGGATTACTTTATAATGGATGAACAAATTGATATATTGTTAGCAACATATAATGGCGAAAAATACTTAGAAGAACAGCTAGATAGTATATTAAATCAAACATATAAAAATATTAGATTAGTAATATCTGATGATAACTCAAAAGATAATACTACTAATATATTGCAAAAATATGCACAAAAAGATAATAGAATTCAATTATATCTACAACCACAAAATTTAGGAGTTGTAAAAAATATAGAATTTTTACTAAATAAAGTAGAAAATAGGTTTTATATGTTATCTGATCAAGATGATGTATGGTTGCCAGAAAAAATAGAAAAAACAGTAGAAAAACAAAAAGAAACTAATGCTGACCTTGTATTTGGAGATTTAGAAGTAGTAGATAAGAACTTAAACACAATATATGAGTCTTTTGGAGACTACATGTTATTAAATAAAAAAATAAAAAAATATATAAATACAAATAGAATAAATTATTTATATAATTGTGTTACAGGATGTACTTTACTAAGTAAAAAAGAATATATAGAAAAGATTTTACCATTACCAACAGTTTCAAAACATTTAATTCATGATCATTGGATTGGATTAATTGTATCACTAAATGGAAAACTTGCTTATATGCCAGAAAAATATATAAAATATAGGCAACATGGAAATAACGAGGTTGGAACTACAAAAAAATCACATTCTATGAATAATCTAAATGATGTTAGAAACTTATTTATAGATGTAAAAATTGGAGTATTTTCATCATATGTAAAATACAATAACAAATTTCCAAAAGAGTTACAAGAACTAAATGTAAGGGCTTTAAAGTATTACGAAATGTTAAAACAAAAATCAAAAATCAATTTTAAAGGTTGGAGTACATTTCATGATTTATACAAGACAGAAAATTTTATGTATTATATAGAAAACTTTATAATCTTGAATATGCCTGCAGTATCAAAATACATTTTTAAAATAAGATATGGAATATTAAAAATACTAAAAAAGAGATAGGAGCAAAAGAACTTGAAGAAAAAAATTTTAAAAGGATCATCAGTAATAGTCATATTATTTGTAATAATTTGTGGACTAATATTCTTAAAATATGCAAATGGTATTACATTAATACAATTACATGATAATAGCACTAGACAAATGATGGGATATTTGATAACATCAAAAGATGAAACTATAGTAATAGACGGAGGGCTAAAAGAAGATGCTCAAAATCTAATAGATAACATAAACCGCATTGGCGGAGGAAAAGTAGATTATTGGTTTATAACACATCCACATATGGACCATGCACAAGCTTTTATAGAAATTGTGCAAAACACTAATATTGAAATTGGAAAAGTTTATGTCACATTAAATGAGATGGACTGGTATAGACAATATGAAAGTGAAAGGATTGAAGAAATTGAGAATTTCTTTAATACAATACAAAGTGAAAAAATTAAATCAAAAGTAGAGGAAGTTCAATTAGGACAAATTATAGAAATAAATAATTTGAAATGTGAAATTTTAGGTGTAAAAAACCCTGAAATAACAACAAATGCAATAAATAATTCAAGTATGGTTATAAAAATGGATATTAATGATAAAACATTATTATTTTTAGCTGATACAGGAAAAGAAAGTGGAGAAAAACTATTAGAAGCACAGAAAGATAAATTAAAAGCAGATATAGTGCAAATGGCACATCATGGTCAAAATGGAGTAGACGAAAATGTTTATAAAGTAATTTCGCCTGAAATATGCTTATGGCCTACACCAGAATGGTTATGGAATAATGATCCAGGAACAGGCTATAATACAGGAACATGGAAAACATTAGAAACAAGAGCTTGGATGGAAGCCATAGGAGTAAAAGAAAATTATGTTGAAAAAGATGGGGATATAACTTTAAGAATATGGTAGAGGAGTAGATTACATGGAATTTATAAAAACAGCAATACAAAATAGAAAAGTAATTTGGGGAATAGGAAAAAGTGATTTTAAAAATAGATTTGCAAATACAAGTTTGGGTGCAATATGGGGATTTTTGCAACCATTCATATTTATGCTTACATATGTAATTGTATTTCAATATATTTTACGAGTTGGGAGTTCAGGAAATTATCCATATCTATCATGGTATTTACCTGCAATGGCAATGTGGATGACAATAAATGATACAGTAATAAATGCAAGTAACTCAATAAGAGCATATAGTTACTTGGTAAAAAAAGTAGTGTTTCCAGTAGATGTAATACCATTAATATCTACAGTTGCATCATCTTTTGTATCACTATTTTTATTTATAATAGCAATAGTTGTAAGCTCTTTTTTCGGTTATATACCAAACTTCTTGATATTAATATATTCTATATTTGCAGCATATTGCTTTATTATTGCATTTACAAGATTTACATCAGCAATAGTAACAGTTTTACCAGATTTTTCACAATTATTAAATATATTAATGCAATTATTTTTCTGGTTTACACCAATTATATGGAATATGCAAATGGTAGACTCACATTTCTTTATATCAAGAATCTTAAGATGCATACCATTTACATATTTAGTATCTTCAGCAAGACAAGCATTTATAGGAGAGAATATTATAACAAGAGGACATTGTTTTTATACAATAGTGTTTTGGATTATAACAATAGTGCTATTTGTGTGGGGAAATCATATATTTAAGAAAACTAAAAAAGACTTTGCAGATGTACTTTAAAATTAATTAATATTAAATTGAACTTAAAGAAAGGAATGCAGTTAGATGAAAGAAAATAAAAAGAAAAATGAAAATGTTATAGAAATCAGAAATCTATGCAAAGAATATAAAATGTATCATAGAAAAAAAGATAGATTACTAGAAATTTTATTACCTAATTATCAAAAACATACCACATTTAAAGCACTTGAAAATTTTAATTTGGAATTGAAAAAAGGAGAAATACTAGGTATATTAGGAAGAAACGGTGCAGGAAAGTCAACACTGTTAAAAATGATTACAGGAGTTGTTGTTCCAACATCTGGCGAAATAAAAATTAATGGAAAAATAAGTTCTTTACTAGAATTGGGAACAGCTTTTAATCCAGAACTTACCGGGTATGAAAATATATATCAACATGGACAGATTATGGGATTAACTAGAGAAGAAGTAAAAGCAAAAGAAAAAGAAATAATTGAATTTGCAGATATTGGAGAACACTTAAGCCAACCAGTAAAAACATATTCTTCAGGTATGTTTGCAAGATTAGCATTTGCATGTGCTATAAATGTAGATCCAGATATTTTGATAGTTGATGAAGTATTATCAGTAGGAGATATGGCATTTCAATTAAAATGCTTCAAAAAATTCGAACAATTTAAAAAGAGAGGAAAAACCATTCTTTTTGTAACACATAGTATATCAGATGTATTAAATAACTGTAATAGAGCAATAATACTACAACAAGGTCAAAAGATTTTTGATGGAGATGTAAAAGAAGGTGTAGAAGAATACAAAAAACTAATTACAAAAATGAAAGATACTGATTCTGGAAAAGGCAAGAACAAAATAACTAAAGAGGTAATAAATGCACTATCTGAAAAGGCTGAATGGAAAAAACATTTTACATTAAACCCAGACGCTGTAATATATGGTAATAATGAAGCTGCAATTTTTGACTATGGTTTATTTGATGAACACAATCAACCATTAGGGATAGTTGATAATAGTGAATATATGCATATAAAACTAAAAGTTCAATTTAATCAAGATGTAGAAAATCCATTTGTATCTGTAACAATAAAAGATTTTCAAGGAAAAGAAATGTGTGGAAATAATACCAATTTCATGGGAATAAATACAGGAATGTGTTATAAGGGAGAAGAATATATCTTTGACTTTGAACAGAAATTAAGATTAGCACCAGGAAAATATACTTTATCAGTTAGTTGTAACAGATTTGATGATAATGGCGAACTAATTATAATGAATAGAAATTATGATGCATTAATATTTGAAGTAACTTCACAAAAGAAAATGGTAGGCTGTTTTGATATGGAACCCGTAGTTAGATTTAAAAAAATAGAAGCTCAAAATTAAAAAGGAGAGTGGTAGCTCTTGGAAAATCAATTTGAGGTGCTAAAACAACAAATAAAAGACAATATAAATAGATGGTATCCAAAAGAAGAAAATATTGAATATTTTGTAATAAATAATTTGTGCAAAGAAAATGAAGAAGAACTAATAAATATTGCCAACAATATGACAGAAGACAGTAGAATATTAATTTTAATGGATAATGGACTATCAGTAAAAAATATAAGTGTTAAAGAAAAAGAAAGTGAAAATTTATATACAAGAAAAGAAATCGAAGAACTTTTAAATAAGTTGGGCTTAATATATAGAAAATTCTATTATCCATTACCTGATAATAATATAACAAATGTTATATTTACAGATAAACATTTGCCAGATGAAGAAACTATATCGAGAAATATAACATTATATTCACCTGAACAAATAGAAAAAAATGAACAAAATTCAGAATTTATCAAAATTATTAGGCAAAATCCAGAATTATTTAAGATATTTGCAAATTCATTTTTTATAGAATGTAGCAAAAGTGAATTTAAGGATAATGAAATAGAGTTTGTTTCATTTTCAAATATGAGAAAAGAAAAATATAGAATTAACACTATAATTAAAGGGGAATATGTATACAAAGGTGCTATAAATGATAAAGCATTAGAACATATCTTAAATGTAAAGAAAAATATAGACTTGTTAAGAAACTTAAATTTGAATACATTAGACAGTTATGATGATATAGGAATAATTAGTGAATATCAAAGAGATAGAAAAACATTGGATAAAGTAATTATAGAAAAAATAAAAATGGGTCAAAACGAAGAAGCAAGCAATTTAATCAATGATTTATTTGATGAGTTAAAAAATAAACTATTGATTGTAAAAACAGAAAAAAATGTTTTTGATCAATATCAAATTAGTTATGAAGAAACAGCTCTAGAAAATCTAACATTTGTTAAATATGGATTTTGGGATATGATTTTTCAAAATATATTTTATATAAATGAGCAATATTATTTTTATGATCAAGAGTGGCTTGAAGAAAATATTCCATTGGAATATATTGTTTATAGAGCATTTTTATATAATCAAGAATTGGCTAGATTGATAAAGAAAGAAGAAATATATACTCGTTTTAATATAAAAGAAGAACAAATAAAATTGTTTAGAGAGTTAGATAATAAACTACAAGAAAAAACAAGAGATGAAAATGTATGGAATATCCATTCAAAACCAATTACAATAAATACATTATTAGAGAAAAACAGAAGAAACGAAGAAGAAATACAAAAATTATTAAAAGATAAAGAACAAATTACTCAAGATTGCAATAAGCTATTAAACGAAAAAGATGCAAGAATTAAGTTTTTAGAAGATAATATGGCTGAAATAGTTAATTTACTACATGCAAAAGAAAGAAGGATAGAACTTATAGAAGCATCTACTTCGTGGAGAATTACAGAACCACTAAGATGGCTTAGAAGAAACAAGAAAGGAAAGAAATAAAATGAGAGTAAGAGACAAAATGTTTCCAGAAGGAACAAAAACACGTAAAGTATTAAGAGCTTCTGCACATATATTAAAAGGATTTAAACCAAATAATGTATCAACAGTAATATATTATTTAAAAAAAGATGGAATAAAGAAAACAGCTAGAAAAGTAAAGGGTATTGTTTTTGGAGAAGCACAATATGATGATGAAAATAAAATTTATCAAGCTCTAATAAAACATAATGAACCAACAAAAGCACAATTAGAGGAACAACGTAAAGCAAAATTTAAAATAGAACCTAAAATAAGCATCTTAGTTCCTATGTATAATACACCATATAAATTTTTTAAGGAATTAGTAGATTGCTTAATAAATCAGACATATTCTAATTGGGAATTATGTCTAGCAGATGGAAGTCCAGAAAGAAATGAGAAACTTGAATCAATTTATAAAAAAGATCCAAGAATTAAATATAAATTTATAGGTAAAAATAAAGGAATTGCGGGAAATACAAATGAATGCATTAAATTAGCTACAGGAGATTTTATTGCTTTATTTGACCATGACGATTTATTGCCTGTATTTTCATTGTATGAAATAGTAAAATGTATTAACGAAAACCCAGATGTTGAGTTTATTTATACAGATGAAGATAAAATAACAACTCTAGACAAACCAAGATTTAATCCACATTTTAAACCAGATTTCTCATTAGACTTTTTAAGAGCAAATAATTATATATGTCACTTTAGTGTATTTAAAAAAGAATTAATGGATAAACTTGGTGGAGAAAGAAGCAAATATGATGGTGCACAAGATTTTGATATAATTTTAAGAGTTGCTGAAAATACTAATAAAATAGTACATATACCAAAGGTATTATATCATTGGAGAGTACATCCAAATTCAACATCACAAGCTGATACACAATCAAAACCATATGCTTTTGAAGCCGGAATTCCTGCAATTCAAGACCATTTAAAAAGAGTTGGATTAAAAGGAACTGTTGAACATGGTGCAAGCCTTGGAACATATAGAATTAGGTATAAATTTGAAGGAGAACCAAAGGTTTCAATAATTATACCAAATAAAGATGAGAAGAAAACTTTAAAAACATGTGTTGATTCAATATTAAAAAAGACTACATATAAAAATTATGAAATAGTAATTGTTGAAAATAATAGTACAACAGAGGAAATTTTCCAATATTATAAACAATTAGAAAAAAATGAAAAGATTAAGATTGTTAAATATCCAGAAATAGGATTTAATTATTCAAAAATAATAAATTATGGTGTAAAAAATTCAGATGGAGAATATATTTTACAACTAAATAATGACACAGAAGTAGAAACAGAAGACTGGCTAGAAGATATGCTTGGATTTGCATCAAGAGAAGATGTTGGAGCAGTTGGAGCAAAATTGCTTTATCCAGACAATACAATTCAACATGCAGGAATTGCAATAGGTGTTGATAGAGTGGCAACACATTTGTTTAGAGGATTACCAAGAAATGCACATGGATATTTTGCTAGAGAAAGTACAATACAAGATTTTAGTGCTGTAACAGGAGCTTGTTTATTTTCAAAAAGAAGTGTATATGAAGAAGTAGGATATATGGATGAAGATTTTCCAGTTGCATTCAATGATTTAGATTTTTGTTTAAAAATTAGAAAAACAGGAAAATTAATTGTATATGATCCATTTGTTACACTAATACATTATGAATCAAAATCAAGAGGGCATGAAGATACTCCAGAAAAAGTAGCACGTTTTGAAGCTGAAATTAAAAAATTCCAAGAGAAATGGAAAGACATTTACGAAAAGGGAGACCCATATTATAACCCAAATTTCAGTTTAAATTCATGTAATTATCAATTTAGAAAGTATGAGGAAGATGAGTAAAGAAAAAATAAAAAATATAATCACAAATAAAATATTTGTTGGAATAGTTGCAATAATATTGCCATTTATAATAGAATTATTAAAATTCCAAAAGATAGAAATAAATATACAAACTTTTATGAGAATTGGCTTAATATATGGAGTTTATGTATTAATTGGAATATATTTTTTACTAAAAAAATATTCAGAAAAATTAAATAAAATAGCAGAAATATTATTAAAATATAGATACCAAATAGCTGGTGTAGCATTAGTTGTACTTGTATTGTTTAAAATAAACATGTCATCACTTGAACAATGGAGCGGATTTGTTAATGAACCAGAAAGTAGTAATGTTCTTTTGGGAGTGTCAAGAGGAATAAGATCAGATGATTGGCTAGTTCAAAGTGCAATAATGCTAGGACAAGCTAAAAGCGATAATGGTTATGCAATGTATAATGAAAACATTGGACAAGGGAAAATAAACCTACTTATGGTATCAGCTCCAGTTGCAGATTTAGTAATATTAGCTAAACCATTCTTATGGGGATTCTTATTATTTGGGGCTGAATACGGATTTTCATTTTATTGGATGTTAAAAATAATAGCTTTATTATTAGTATCAATAGAAGTTGCAAGAAAAATTACTAAAAAAGATAATTTACTTACAATAACAGGAGGTATAATGCTTGCATTAGCACCTGCTATAATGTGGTGGTTCAGTTCATCAATTGCAGATGGATATATATATGGAATGGCAACAGTAATTTTATTTAGCTATTATATGAATAATTTGGACTGGAAATTGTGGAAAAAGATTGGAATTGCAATAGGATTATTAATATCAATATCATCATTTGCACTTACCCTATATCCTGCATTCCAAGTACCATTTGCATTTTTAATGGCAATATTTATGCTAAATGATTTTATACCAAATGTAAAAAAATTAAAAAAACAAGATTATATTTTAATGGGAATTACTATACTTGGTATTGCTGGACTTATTGGAAGATTTTTATTACTATGTTGGAACGATATACAAACAATGATGAGTACTGCATATCCTGGAAATAGAATAGCTGTTGGAGGAGAATTCACAATTGATAGATTTATTTCATATTTTGCAAATATCTTCTTCCCATATTCAAAAGGAATAGCAAATCCTTGTGAACCAAGTAGTTATATATATCCATTTATTGGTCTAATAATACTAATGATTTATAGCATAAAAAATATTAAACAAGATAAAAAAGAATCAACATTTGCATTAATAGTAAGTCTAATTGTATTATATATAATATACTTACTTTGGGAATTTGTTGGATTTGGAGAAACTTTAGCAAAATTAACATTTATGTCTATGTCTCCAACACCTAGAACACATGTAGTTGTTGGTTTGATAGGAACATTATTGACAATAATAATGGTCAAGAAATTTGAAAACAAAAAAATATTTACAAAAGCACAAGCAATTGCAATATCTATATTAGTTGTATTGTTTGGATATGTTTTAATAAAAGAATCAAGTTATGCAAGTTTCTTTACATTTATAAAATTAGAAATATTTGCAATAGTATTTTTCTCAATTACATATTTCTTAATAAGAGGAAACAAAAAAGCTTGGTGTTATTGTATGAGTATTGTTGCAATAGTAGCAGGTGCAACAGTAAATCCAATATGTATAGGAACATCACCATTATATGAAACAAAAATTTCACAAGCTATACAAGAAATAAAAATGGAAGACCCAGATGCATTATGGGCAGGTAATACAAATATTACAAGTCAATATTTAATAGCAAATGGAGTTGATTGTTTAAATGGAGTGCATACATATCCAAGTTTTGGGTGGTTAAAGAAAATAGACCCAGAAGGAAAATATGATTATATTTATAATAGATATGCACATATTCACATTACATTAGGAGAAGAAACAAGTTTTGTATTACTTGTTGATGATTCATATCAAGCAATTTTAACATATGATAATGTAAAAGAATTAGGAATTAAATATTATTATTCTTCTGGGGAAATGCTAGATGAGATAATCAATGAATTTAAACTAGAACCAGTATATAGTGATAAAGAAGCACAACAATATATATATAAAATAAACTAATAAAATAGGAGAAGGGAATGAAAAAAATGAAAATACTGCTAATAATACCTGCATATAACGAAGAAGAAAATGTTTTAAAGGTATATAATACTATAAAAGATTATAATAAAAATGCAGAAAATAAATTAGATTATGTATTTATAAATGATGGTTCAAAAGATAATACATTAAAATTATTACAAGAAAACAATATTAATCATGTAAATTTAATACATAATTTAGGAATAGGTGGAGCAGTACAAACAGGATATAAGTATGCATTTGAAAATAATTATGATATTGCAATTCAATTTGATGGAGATGGGCAACATGATATAAATTATGTTCAAAAAATTTGTCAACCTATAATAGATGGACAAGTCAATATGTGTATAGGCACAAGATATTTGGACAAAAGCTCAAGCGAATTCCAATCTACTTTTATGAGAAGATTGGGTAAGAATATAATATCATTTTTAATTAAATTATTATGTAAAAAGAAAATTACAGACCCAACCTCAGGTTTCAGAGCAGTAGACAAAAAAGTTATAGAAATATTTGCACATGATTATCCAACAGAATATCCTGAGCCAGAATCAACAGTAAAAATAGTAAATGCTGGATATAAAGTTACAGAGGTTCCTGTTAGTATGAATGAAAGAACAGGTGGAAAATCTTCAATAAATATTTGGAAAAGTGTTGATTACATGATTAAAGTGAGTTTAGCGGTAATCTTAGATAGTATTAGTTTTAGTAAGAAAGGTGGTACAAAATGACACTAAATTTAAAAATAGCATTAATTGTAATAACATTAATTTATCTTTCTCTAATTTTAAGAAAAATAAAAAATAAAAAATTACAAATTTCATTTTCAACATTCTGGCTTGTAAGTGGTGTATTATTAATAATAGCTATAGCAACACCAAATTTAATAGAATATATAACAAAAGCATTAGGATTTGAAATACCAGCAAACATGTTATTTTGTATAACTATATTTGTAGCATTTTATTTAATATTTAATCTTACTGTGAAACTATCAAAAGAAGCACAAAAAAATACAGCATTAGTCCAAGAGATTTCTTTACTAAAAAAGAGAGTTGAAAAATTAGAAAACGATCAAAATAAATAATAATTTGATAAAAAACGGGGTAATAAAAATGAAAGAATTTAAAAACCATACATTTGTAATATGTGCATATAAAGAATCTGAATACTTAGAAGAATGTATAAAATCACTATTAGAGCAAACAGTAAAAAGCAATATAATAATGGAAACATCTACACCAAATGACTATATAAAAAATATGGCTAAAAAGTATAATCTACCATTATATATAAATGAAGGAGAAAAGGGAATTGCACAAGATTGGAATTATGGAGTAAGTCAAACCAAAACTGATTATGCAACAGTTGCACACCAAGATGATATTTACGAGAAAAATTATTTAGAAGAAATAGTAAAATATTTAGAAAAAAAGAAAGATTTTATAATAGCATTTACAGATTATAGAGAAATAAAAAATGGAGAAACAATACCATTAAACACAAACTTAAAAATAAAGAAAATTTTACTATTTCCTTTAAGAATATCTAAAAAATCAAAATTTGCAAAAAGATTTTCAATAGCTTTTGGTTCAAGCATATGTTGTCCAAGTGTTACAGTAAACACAAAAATACTTGGGAAAACTCCATATGAAACCAAATTACATTGTAATGTTGATTGGGATTCTTGGTATGAGATGTCAAAAGTAAAAGGAAGATTTTTGTATATAAATAAAGAATTAATGAAACATAGAATTCATGAAGAATCAGAAACTTCAAATCAAATAAAAAATCATGGTAGACTAGAAGAAGATTTAATAATGTTTAAAAAGTTTTGGCCAACACCAATTGCAAATTTCTTAATGAAATATTATAGTAAAGCAATCAAAACAAATAAAGTTTAGGGGGAAAATTTATGTGGGTAGCTTTAGTTGCAATACTTATATATATATCAATTGCAACATGTATAACACAAAGATTTAAATTTAAACAAGAAAGTTCGGTTACAATAGTTTTTTTATCATTAGCATTATTATTATACATAGCAGGTTTGTTTAACCTAATGAAATTTGCAGTATATTTAATTTATCTATTTGCGATTATTTCATTTGTATATATAATTTACTGTATAATAAAAAAGAAAATAAAAATCAGAGAAATTTTTACACCTGGTATAATCATGTACATATTTGTTATAATGATTATGGCATTTATAGTAAAAGATACATATTATTATGAATGGGATGAATTCTCTCATTGGGGTGCAAATTTAAAGGCAATGGTAGAATATGATGTATTCTGGTCAAACAAAATTTATGATGGAGTACATGTAGTATATACACCAATTGCAGGAATTATAGAATACTTTTTCTGCAAAATCAATGGAGGATTTGCAGAAGATGTATCATATATGGCAATAAATACATTTATAATAACTTTATTACTACCAATAATAAAAGGGCAAAAACATAATTTGAAAAGCTATATAAAATTAATATTATTCTGGTTTATGTTCTATTGTTCAATTAAATTATGCAATTTCCAACTAACTTCAATTTATATTGATATGTTACTAGGAATATTATTTGCATTAGGAATGGTATTAGCATATAGATTAGATGGAAAAGAAGATAAAATAAATTTGATATTAACATTAATAATGATGCCTTTATTAAAAGACACAGGATTATTACTGCTTGGAATTATATTAATGCAATTGTTCTTTAATAAAGTAATATTAAAAATTATAGAAGAAAGAAAAATAACTAAACAGCATTTTAAAATTTTTGGTATAATTGTATTAATGCTAATAATTCCACTAGTATTTTATGGTACATGGAAAATATATTGCGGTGTAAACGGAAAAGTTCTAGATGATAGACATGATAAAAATGCAATATCAGAAATAGACATAAAAGAATATATCAAAGGGATATTATTGATAGATACTGATAATTCAAAATATAAAGATATTTCAAATAGTTTTTATGATGCTTTAAATACTACACCAGTAGTAGGAGGGCTAGAAAGTACAGTTACAGCAGTTAAATTAGTAGCTGTATTAGATATAACTGGAATAATAATATATTTAGTTAATAAAGACAAACAAGATAAGAAGAAAATTGCAACTATATTATTAGCACTTAACATAGGTTTTGGATTATATTGCCTATTATTATTAGCAACATTTAT
>CALXEV010000030.1 GCA_944387425.1 uncultured Clostridia bacterium | reverse complement strand
TAGCAACATCCTCCTCTGTTACCACCACAGCAGCAACAAATTAAAAGTATAAGAATGATTATCCAGCAACAGTCATCACCGAAACCGAAACCACCGCAACCTCTATTTTCTGGCATATAAAACCCCCCTTTCAAAAATGATTATCTTTAAGTTTTTTTCTTTTGATAATATATAATATGGAAAATACAAAAAAGTGTTACAGAAATAATAAACTGAAAAAAACACTTGATAATAAAAATAAGAAATGATAAAATACAAGTGTATAAAAACGAAAAAAATTGGAGGAATTCTAGCAAAATGGGAAATATAGTATTATTAGATGACTTAACAATAAATAAAATAGCTGCTGGAGAAGTAATAGAAAGACCAGCATCTGTAATAAAAGAAATGGTAGAAAACTCAATAGATGCAGGAGCAACAAATATAATAGTAGAAATAAGAAATGGTGGAATATCATATATAAGAGTAACTGATAATGGAAAAGGAATACCAGAAGATGATATGGAAATGGCTTTTGAAAGACATGCTACAAGTAAAATAAGATCAGCAGAGGATTTAAATACAGTAAGAACTATGGGCTTCAGAGGAGAAGCATTAGCTAGTATTGCCGCAATTGCTAGAGTTGAAATGGTTTCAAAAACAGCAAACCAATTAAATGGTTATAAAGTAGTTGTAGAAGGTGGAAAAATACTTAATAAAACAGAAGCAGGTTGTGGTACAGGAACTACTATAACTGTTTCAAATTTGTTTTATAATACACCTGTAAGATATAAATTTTTAAAAAAAGATTATACAGAAGCAGGATATATAGAAGATGCAATAACAAGAATTGCACTTGTACATCCTGAAATCTCAATTAAATTAGTAAACTCAGGAAAAACTGTAATACAAACAAGTGGAAATGGAGATTTAAAAACAGTAATATATAGCATTTATGGAAAAGATATTGCAGAAGGAATAATTGATACAGATTATACATATGAGAATATTCATGTATATGGAGTGATAGGAAAACCAGAAATTGCACGTTCAAATAGAGCAAGTCAAATATTTTTTGTAAACAAAAGATATATAAAAGATAAAGCTTTATCTTCAGCAGCAGAAAGAGCATATAAAGGAATGTTACAAGCTGGTAAATTTGGATTTTTAGTATTAAATATAGACATGGATTCTAGTAAGGTAGATGTAAATGTCCATCCTGCAAAATTAGAAGTTAGATTTGAGGATGAAAATACAGTTTTTAAAGCTGTATATCATGCAATAAAAGAAGCACTTGAAAAATCTCAAATGATGCCAAAATCAGAAAAAATCTTTGATGAAGACGTAATGACTATGAAACAAGTGCCAACACCAACTCCAATATTTAATTACGAAGAAACAAGAATAAAACCAAAAGAAAACAAAAACGAGACAATTGTAGAACAGATATTTAGAGCAAGACAAGAAAAAGCATTAGCAAAAGCAATGGGAGAAGACAAAGATGACAAAAAAGAACCGGCACCAAATGTCAAATTTGAAAATGACAAAAAAGAACAGGCACCAAATGTACTAGAAAAAGGTGAAGAAGTAATCAAAAAACTTCAAGAAATGAAAGACAAACTTCTACAAGAAACAAATAAAACACACGAAAAACTAGTTGAAGAACCAACACCATATTCATTAGAAACCAAAAAAGAAGTTGAAGCAGTAATAGAAAATCATGTAGAAGAAACTCAAGAACAAGTTGAACAAAAAGTAATCCAAGAAGAACAACCTGTACAACAAATAAATCAAAATATAGAGGAACGATTAGAACAAGAAACAGAGCAAAAAGTAGAAGAGCAATTTCCACAACAAACAGAACAAGTTTCAAAGGAACAACCAGTTGGGCAAGTACAAGAAAATAATCAAGACTTTGAAAAAATGTACATGAGAATGTTTGGTACAAAACCAGTAGAGGAGAAAAAAGAAGAAATAAAAGAAGAACCAACATTAGTTGATATAGCACAAACAGAAAATATATCAGTATTTGATAATGTAGAACAATTCAAAAGACCAGAATACAAAATCATTGGACTAGCTTTTGAAAATTATATAATAATACAAATAGAACAAGACATGTACATACTTAATCAAAAATCTGCACAAGAAAAAATAATATATGAGAAATTAAAACAAGATTATTATAATAACAATAATAATTCACAACTTTTACTATTACCAGACATAATAAATTTATCACGAAAAGAAATGGAAATAGCTAAAGACAATATGCAAATTTTTAGAGAAGCTGGATTTACTTTAGAAGAATTTGGAGAAAACACAATAAAATTAAGTGGTGTGCCTGAAGAGTGTGTAGATTTAGAAACAAAAGAAATGTTTATAGAAATCTTAAATGGAATAAATTCTGTTGCTAGAACAGAAAAGCAAGAAATTATAGAAAAATTATATTCAATTGTAGCATCAAAAGTAGCAGAAACTCTAAAAATAGCAACATCAAAAGAAGAGGTTTATGAGTTGATAGATCAATTATATAAGTTTAAAGAACCATTCACAAATTCACAAGGTAAACCAATAGCAATAAAAATGTCTAGATATGATATTGAAAGAAAATTTGCAAGAAAATAAAGGAGAAAAACATGGAAACACTTATAACAATTGTCTCTGTAGCGCTATTTGTGGTATTATTTGTATTCACAATAAATAGGCTAGAAGAATATGAAACAAAGCAAAAAATTATCATGTATATTGTAGGAATAATAGTAAGTTTAATAATAACAATGTTAATATTTGGAATAGTATCATTAACTATAGATTATAATAATCCAGAAACAAAGCAAGCAATAACAAGAATGTTAATGCCAATATTTATTCCAATTAACGGAATAATATATATGCCTTATTTTTCAAAAATAATAAATAGTGTAAAAGCAAAAGAAATATCAAAAGATGATGCACAGCGAAAACTTATAAAATCAATAATAGTAATTGCAATAATTTATATTATAGAAATAATTTATCTAAGAAATGTTCAAACAGGAATACTAGAAATGGAAAAATTATATATCAACAAATAGAAAGGACAAAAATGAATAAGCCAAAAGTAATAGTGATTTGTGGGCCAACAGCTTCAGGAAAGACAGCGTTATCAATAGAATTAGCCAAAAAAATAAATGGAGAAATTATATCTTGTGATTCAATGCAAATATATAAATATATGGATATAGGAACAGCAAAACCAACACTAGAAGAACAAAAAGAAGTAAAACATCACATGATAGATTTTGTTGAGCCAAATCAAAGATATAGTGTTGCAGAATATAAAAAAGATGCTGAAAAATCAATAGAGGAAATTCTATTGAAAGGAAAAACACCAATAATAGTTGGTGGTACTGGATTATATGTTGATAGTTTAATATATGGTATTGAATATCCTGAAATAGAATTAGATGAAGAATACAGAAAACAACTAGAAAAAGAAATAAAAGAAAAAGGGTTAGAAAGCTTATATAATAAGGCAAAAGAAATTGATAGTAAAGCAATGGAAAAAATCAGTCCAAATGACAAGAAAAGAATAATGAGAGTATTAGAAATATATATAGCAACAGGAAAGACAAAAACAGAACAAGAAATAGAATCGAGAGCACATGAAGTAAAATATGATTATAAAGTATTTGCAATAAAAATGGATAGAGAAAAATTATATGAAAGAATAAATAAAAGAGTCGATATGATGATTGAAAAAGGCTTGATTGAAGAAGTGCAAAACATACTAAAAAAGTATGATAAATTTCCGACTGCAATGCAAGGATTAGGGTATAAAGAGGTCGTAGAATATTTAGAAGGAAAAAAAACAAAGGAAGAAATGATAGATAAAATAAAAATGCAAACAAGAAGATATGCCAAAAGACAAATAACATGGTTTAAGAAAAATAAACAAACAATATGGATAGAAAATAATGAATTATCAAAAATATTAGAAGTAATAAATTGACTTCCAATACTTTGAAAGGAGAAAAACTTGAGAAAAAAACAAAAGCTTATAGCAATTGTATTATGTATATTAATTGTAGCATATATATCATATGCAATTTATTTGCTCATAGTTAATCCAAAAGATACATATATAATAAAGCAAGGAACATTATCAAATGAAGATGAAACAGTAGGATATATTATAAGAAATGAACAAGTAATAACAGATGAAACACATGATAATGGAATATATGCAATTGTTCCAGAAGGGCAAAAAGTATCTAAAAACGAAAATGTATTCAGATATTATAATGATGGAGAAAAAGAAATTACTGAAAAAATTATTGAGTTAAATGGCAAAATTCAAGAATTATTAGAAAATGAAAAAATAGTACCCACAGCAGATATAAAAGTGATAGAAAATCAAATAGATGAGAAAATAAAAAATATAAATACATTAAACAATTATCAAGAAATATTAGAATGTAAAAATGATATAGACAGTTTAATTAGTAAAAAAATTAATTTTATAGGAAATATAACACAAAATCAAGAAATAAAGAACCTGATTAATGAAAGAACTCAATATGAAAACACACTTACAAATGGCTCTCAATACATGCAGGCAACAATGAGTGGGATTGTATCATATAGAGTTGATGGATTAGAAGATAAACTTTCACCAGAAAATTTTTCTCAAATAACAGAAGAATATCTAGATAGTTTAGGATTAAAAACAAGCCAAATAATATCAACTAGTACAGACAGCGCAAAGATAATAGATAATTTTGAATGTTACATAGCAGTAAGTTTAAATACAGAAAATGCATTAAATGCAAAAGTAGGAGATAATGTGCAATTAAGAATATCAAATAAAGATGAATATGATGCTCAAATAGTACAAATAAATGAAGGTAGTGGAAGTAGAACAATTATCTTTAAAATTGATAAATTAACTCAAGGTTTGATTACACATAGAAAAGTAGAAGTTGATGTTATATGGTGGAATAAGTCAGGACTAAAGGTTCCAATAGAAGCATTGATAGAAGAAAATGGTTTATATTATGTTATAAGAAATAGAATGGGAAATCAGGCAAAAATATTAGTAAAAGTAGAATATAAAACAGATAATTTTGCTATAATTGGTTCTTATTCTGCTGAGGAATTACAAGAACTTGGATATGATGAAAAAGAAATAAGAAATTACAGAAAAATTAGTAATTATGATGAAATAGTAATAGAAAGTAAAAAATAATAATTTCACATCTTGCTTTTCATATTTCCAGTGCAAGAAGTACCAAAAAAGCAACTTGCATTTAGCATGAAATGAAATATAGAATTTCTTAATATACCAAATGAGGAATGTTCACGCACGAAAACATATATTATCTTTTTATAATTTACTCGGCTCAATACGTGCTTTAGCCATTCTAAATATAAAATAAACGAGCCTCTCGTTACATATTTCACGCTACCTCATTTACTTTATATTAAGAATGGCTACAAGCACTCCAATCACATTCGTAAACCATAAAAAGATATATATATGTTTTGCAAAGCTGAGTGAAAGAGGCTCATTTGGTATATTTAGAAATTTTTTATTGAATGTAATGGTAAAGGTGCAAGTTGCTTTTTTGGTACTTCTTGCAGGAAATATGAAAATTAAGACGAAAAACAAAATATTACAAAAATATTACAAAAATATTAAATTTTAATTACAACATAAAAAACTATTGACAAAATAAAAAAAAAGTTAGATACTATAGGCAAAGTTTAGATTACAAAAGTGTAAAATATTAGGAGGTTAAGAAAATGGCAGGAGCTATAATGGACAAAGTTTGGGGTTTATTTGGAATGGAACAACCAGAACAACAAGAAACAGAAGATGAAGATGTATATGAATATGATGATAAAGCATATGATTATGACAATAATGCTGAAGAAGAAGATAAAAAATTCTTTGGTAAAAAAGGTAAAGTAGTACCTATGACACAAGGTCAATCAGTTAAAATGGTAATATCTCAACCAACTACATTTGAACAATCAGAAGAAATATGTAGTTTATTAAAAGAGAAAAAATCTGTAATTGTAAACCTTGAATACGTAAACAAAGATGTTGCTAGAAGAATTGTAGACTTTATTAGTGGTGGAGTTTACGCATTAGATGGTCATATTCAAAAAGTATCAAATTCTATATTTCTAATAGCACCAATGAATTATGAAATCACAAATGAGATGGCTAGAGAAGAAATAAAAAGCAAATTATCTGTTTCATGGCTAAAAAATAACAACATAAACTAAATGCTTCAAAAAGGACGGAGGAATCTAATATGATTACACCATTAGATATAGAAAATAAAAAATTTAGCAAACAAATGATGAATGGCTATAATGTTGAAGATGTAGATGAGTTTTTAGATGAATTGGTAGAAGATTATGGAAAAAATTACAAAGAACTAGCTGAAATGAACTCAAAAGTTGAAGAACTAAACAATAGCTTAGAACATTATAAAAACATAGAAGCAACATTACAAAATACTTTAGTTGTAGCACAGTCTACAGCAGAGGAAGTAAAGAATGTTGCAAAACAACAAGCTGATCAAATAATAAATGAAGCAAAAGCAAAAGCAGAAGAAATAATAAGAGATTCCAAGGAAACATCTAAAAGAACATTAGATGAAATAGAACAACAAATAACAAGTAAGCAAAAAACATTAGAAGATTTAAAAAAACAATTTGATATATATAAAGCAAAAATGGAGTCATTATTAATATCACAATTAGAACTAATAAAAGATGTAAATAAAGAAGATGAATAGATACAAAAGATAAAAGAGGAGGCCTCAAACCCCTCTTTTTCTGTTACAAATGTTACAAAAATATTAAATGTATATTACATTTTCATTAATTGTATTGACATTGTGGAAAAAAAGAATAAAATAATAGTATAGTTAGAAAAGAAAGGTAATATATGAGGATTATAAGTGGAACAGCAAGAGGAACAAAACTTTATACATTAGAAGGCTTAGAAACAAGACCAACACTAGATAGAGTAAAGGAGTCAATTTTTAACATAATACAAGGGCAAATTCAAGACTCTATAGTACTTGACTTATTTTCAGGTAGTGGTGCAATAGGAATTGAAATGATTAGCAGAGGAGCAAAAAAGGTAGTATTATGTGATAAAGCTAAACCTGCAATTGACATAATAAATAAAAATCTTGAAAAAACGCATTTAAAAGAAAAAGCTGAGGTTTATAACTTAGACTTTGAAAAATGTTTAGAAAAAGTTAAAAATCTAAAATTCGATTTGATTTATATTGATCCACCATATGATACAGATTATATTATTAAATCATTAAAAATAATTTTAAAAGAAGAAATTACAAGTAAAGACTGTATAATTATTTTAGAAACTGATGACGAAAATAGAATATTAGAACAAATAAAAAATATAGATGTTAAAATCATAGACAAAAGAAAATATGGAAGAGCATCAATAATATTTTTAAATTGCCTAGACTAGAAAGGGGTAAAAAATGGAAATTTTCACATTATTAGAAACACTAGAAGATATGTTGGAAAACAGTAAAAAAATGCCATTTACCAATAAAGGAATGGTAGATAAAGAAGAAATGTTAGATATAATAAAAGAAATAAGAATAAAATTACCAGACGAATTGAAACAAGCTAAATGGGTAAAAGAAGAAAGACAAAGAATATTAGTTGAGGCTCAAAAGGAAGCTGATGGAATCGTTAAAGAAGCAGAAAATAGAATTATTGCAATGATTGATGAACATGAAATAACTAGAAAAGCATATGAACAAAAAGCTGAAATAATAGAAACAGCGAATGAAATGTCTAGAGAAATATCACAAGGAACAAAAGAATATGCAAATAATTTATTAGACTCAACAGAAAAAGTCTTAACAGATACATTAGCAAATTTACAAAAAAATGTCGGAGATGCAATTAATTTAATGCAGATATCTTTAGAGGACACAATAAAAACAATACAAAACAGTAAAAAAGAACTTCAATAATTTTACATATGTAAAATGGGGGTACCCCTTTTTAGAAAGGTGTGCCCCCATTTTCAGAAAATGAAAGGAAGTAAAAATGGCAAAAAGAAAATATAGAAAAAAAAAGAATTCAAAAACTACACAAGATTTTGGAGTAGCAATAACAATAATAATAAGTATATTAATATCTGTATTAATATATGCTGAATCAGGTTATATAGGGATTTTATTAAGTGACTTTCTTGGAGGAATGTTTGGAATAATAAAATATGTTTTACCTATAGGTTCATTTGCAGTAGCAATAAAAATGGCTTGTAAAGATGATGATGGTTACTTATCTTCAAAAATATTTCAATATACATTATTATTAATTTTTATATCTGTAATACTTAGTGTATATGAAATATATAATGGAGCAATTAATATAGAACAAAACTTTTCTGAAATAGTAAAAGATGCTTATCAATTAGGAGAAAATAATTTGGGTGGAGGAGCATTGGGAACAATAGCTGCAGTTCCGTTGTTTAAACTATTTGGAAGAATAGGAACAGTCATATTAAGTATAGGAGTATCTTTAATATTATTTGCTAGCACATTTGGAATTGATATATCAGGAATAATAAGTAACTGGATACAAAAGGGTGTAGATAAACGTAAAGAAAAATATGAATCAAGACTTGAAGAAGAGGAAGAAGAACCAAAAGAAAAAATAAAATCACAAAAAGTAAAAGAAGGTAAAAAAGCATATATAGAATTAGAAGAAGAACCAAAAGAGGAACAAATAAAAATAAATTTAAATGGTAGAGATATAGAAGAAGAACCAAAAGGAAGAAAAAAATTCAAACATAGTAAAGATGATTTAGTACCACTTGGAATGGAAAAAGAAAAAATAACAAATAATGATCCTGATTACATAGAAAATAATTTATTCAAACAAGAAGAAGAGAAAAAAGAAGAAAAAGTAAAAGAAGTACTACAACTTGAACATGCAGTAGTGGTTGAAGATGAACACTATGAATATCCACCAGTAGAATTATTAAGCAAAGGAAGTAAAAAAGCAATAAAAGGTGGAGCAAGAGCATTAACAGATGTTGCAACAAAACTACAAAAAACATTATACAGTTTTGGTGTACAAGCAAAAGTTGAAAATGTTTCTGTAGGCCCTGCAATAACAAGATATGAACTTAAACCTGCAGAAGGTGTGCGTGTAAGTAAAATTGCAAATTTAGCAGATGATATTGCACTAAACTTAGCTGCTGAAACAATAAGAATAGAAGCACCAATACCAGGAAAACAAGCAGTAGGAATCGAAGTACCAAACAAAGAAAAAGAAATGGTAAGCCTAAGAGAAGTTGTAGAAAGCGAAGAATTTGAAAATAGCAAATCAAAATTAAGTGTAGCATTAGGAAAAGATGTTGCTGGCCAAATCATAATTGCAGATATTGCCAAAATGCCTCATGCATTAATAGCAGGAGCAACAGGTTCAGGAAAGAGTGTTTGTATTAACACAATAATTACAAGTATAATTTATAAAGCAAAACCAAGTGAAGTAAAACTTGTAATGGTTGACCCAAAAGTTGTTGAACTATCAGTATATAATGGAATACCACATTTACTAATTCCTGTTGTAACAGACCCTAAAAAAGCAGCAGGAGCATTAGCATGGGCTGTTCAAGAAATGGATAACAGATATAATGTATTTGCACAAAAAGGTGTTAGAGACTTAAAAGGATATAATGCTTTAATAGAAAAAGAAAATGGTCAAGGAAAATTACCACAAATAGTAATTATAATAGATGAGCTTGCAGATTTAATGATGGTAGCAGCAAAAGAAGTAGAAGATTCAATATGTAGACTTGCGCAAAAAGCAAGAGCTGCAGGAATGCACTTAATAATAGCGACACAACGTCCATCAGTTGATGTAATTACAGGAATAATCAAGGCAAATATTCCATCAAGAATTGCATTCTCAGTATCTTCACAAGTAGACTCAAGAACTATATTAGACCAAATAGGTGCAGAAAAATTATTAGGAAAAGGAGATATGTTATATTTTCCTTCTGGAGCTCCAAAACCTACAAGAATACAAGGTGCATTTGTATCAGATGATGAAGTAGAAAAAATTGTATCATTTGTAAAATCAAATGGAGAAGCACAATATAGTGAAGATATTCTTGAAACAATAGAAAATAGCAACAAACCTGAAAAAGAATTAAAAGAAGACGGAGATCCAGATGATGACACAGATCCATTCTTAATGGATGCAATAGATGTTGTAGTAGAAACAGGACAAGCATCAACAACATTTATCCAAAGAAAATTTAAAGTGGGATATGCACGTGCAGGAAGAATTATAGATCAACTTGAAGAAAGAGGTATAATTTCTGGATATCAAGGGAGTAAACCTCGTCAAGTATTAATGACAAAAGAAAAATTAGCAGAATTAAAAATGAGTTCAGGACAACCAGAAGAATAATACTTAAGAAAAACTCATAAAATTCTGGGAGAGGAGAAAACATGCTAGAAAAACTAATAAAAAATGATAGAAATGAAAAATTAGAAACAGTATTAGAGCAAAAGCATATAGAGGAACAAGTTAAAAATCTTCTCCAAGGAATATTGTATAAAATAGAAGTATCATATAAAGATTATCAAAAAGCTAAAGTTACAAGTAGAACAGAAAAACAATATGTAAATGAAATAATTTCAGACATTCAAAGAAAATGTCAAGAAATAAAAACTGTAAAATTTCAGAATGATATTGTGGACCCAGAAATAAAACATAAACTTGAAAAAAACAAATATTATATTGATGACAAGTTAGTTTTGGCATATCCAATTGAAGAAAAATTACTATATGCAGTAGAAAAAAAGTCAAATAGTGACAAAATAGTAAATGACAAATATGAAATGCTAACAATACCATTGTCAAACATAATAAATACAGGTAAAAGCTTAGATAGAGTAGAGGTATTAAGAGATTTTAATGGCTGGTCATGGACAACAATAAAAAAAGAAATAGAAAATATAAAAGCAAATCTAGTTTATCAAACATTAAGAATTCTCGAAGGAGAAGACTTTGTTGAAAGCTGGACAAAAGACAAAGATGGTATAATAGATTATGTACAAATGTTAAAAGAAAACATAAAGAATGAATATGGAGAAGAAATTTCTAATAGTATTGAAGAATGTTTAACAAAAATATCTATTATGAATGGAATTGAAATAAGTGCAGAATATAGAAAAGATATCGAAAATAAACTAAAAGAATCAGAAGAAAAACTACAAAAATTTAAAGATACAAACAAATTTATAAACGAAATAACTCAAAACAAAAAAGTTGCAACAGATGAAATTGCAAAAATAGAAAAAATATTAAGTCAAGAAAAGCGAATAAAAGAAGAATATGAAAAAAGAAATAGTACAGCACCACTTGACAAAAAAATATTTAGCATAAGAGTTTTAAAACAACAGTTAAAAGAACAAAAAATGCAATATCTAAATGAAATAGAAGAAAGTAATTATTTATTAATACCTGAAAATTTTCTTAAAGAAAAAAATAAGGCACAAAAACAGAAAGAACTATTTGAGATTTTGAATTATACAGAAGAAGAAAAAGAAAAAGTATTAATAGAATTTGAAAAAATATTTTTGGAATGTTTTAAGAAAAAGATAGCTAAAACAAAACCAGAAGAACTAGACAAAATAATTTATATATTTAGATATTACTTATTATTACCATTTAATTTACAAGAAAATATAAAAGATGTAAAAGAATTGCAAGATAATATAATAGAAGTAGAAAAGAAAATAGTAAAACTTGCAAAAGAAAAAAAAGTAATATCAAATGAAGTTCCATTTGAAGTAATGACACATGTTTTTCAAACTAGAATTATTAAACTGGAAGAATTATATTATAAAATAATAACAGAAAATGATAAAAACTATGTACAAATATTTGATGAAAATATTACAGAAGACAAATTTGAAATATCAAATATAGAAAAGAAGAAAATAAATAAAAAAATAAGAATATTTATTTATTAAAGGAGATACATATGAAAATAACATTTTTAGGGGCTACCCAAATGGTAACTGGATCAAACTTTTTAGTAGAGGCTGCAGGAAAAAAGTTTTTAGTAGACTGTGGAATGTTTCAAGGAAGAGAAGAACTTGAAGAAGAAAATTATAACCCATTTGATTATGATCCAAAAGAAATAGATTTTATGTTGTTAACACATGCACATATAGACCATTCTGGACGAATACCCAAATTATATAATGAAGGCTTTAGAGGGCCAATATATGCCCAAAAAGCAACTTGTGATTTATGTTCAATAATGTTACCTGATAGTGGACACATTCAAGAAATGGAAGCTGAGTGGAAAAATAAAAAAAGATTAAGAAAAGGCGAAGAAACCAAGCCGCCATTATATACAGCAGAAGATGCAATAAAATCACAAGAATTATTTGTTCCAGTTAAATATGATGAAATCATACAAGTTGATGAAAATATATTTGTAAGATTTAATGATGCAGGACATATGTTGGGTTCAAGCATAATAGAAGTATGGACAAAAGAAGACGGAAAAGAAACAAAAACAGTATTTTCTGGAGATATAGGTAATAATGACATACCTTTATTAAGTTCTCCAACAATGATAGAAAGCTGTGACTATCTTGTAATGGAATCAACATATGGAAGCAGACTACATATGAAAAATGATGAAAAGGCAGAAATATTTTTGGATGTAGTTTCTGAAACAATAGACAATGGGGGGACAGTAGTAATACCATCATTTGCAGTGGGAAGAACACAAGAAATATTATATGAACTTGAGAAAATCAAAGAAAAAAAGCATGATGAGGAATTCAATAGAAAATATAAAACTTTAATGAAAGTACCAGTATATGTAGACAGCCCATTGGCTATTTCAGCTACAGAGATTTTTAAGAAAAACACAGACTTATTTGAAGATGAAATCAGAGAAAAAATTGAAGCAGGAAATAATCCATTAGAATTTCCTGGATTAAAATTTACAAGAACAGCAGATGAATCAAAAGCATTAAATGAAAGCCAAGAACCATCTATAATTATATCAGCAAGTGGTATGTGTGATGTAGGAAGAATAAAACATCATTTAAAACATAACATTTGGAATCCAAAAAGCACAATATTATTTGTAGGATACCAAGCTCCAGGAACATTAGGACATTCGATTGTAAATGGAGCAAAAAAAGTAACAATATTTGGAGAAGAAATGGCTGTAAATGCACGTATAGAATACATAGAAGGATATTCAGGACATGCAGACCAAGAATGGTTAATGAACTTTGTTTATTCATTTATTTCAAAACCAAAACACATATTTTTAGTACATGGTGAAGATGATTCACAAACAGTACTTAAAAATAAAATTTTAGAAGGAACAGGAATAGGTGTTTCAATACCAGAATATGGTGAAACATACGAAATAAGTGATGAATTAAAAATAGTTAATAAATTAAAACCAAGAAAAGCACGTACATTAAAACAAGAAGTCCTATCTAGATTAGATAAATTAGATGATGAAATAAAAGATATGGAAACTATTGTAAGGCAAGATATGGATGATACAAATTTAAGAGATGAGGACATTTTTAGAATTAATGAAAAAATAAAAGATCTTGAAAAACAAATTTTAAATGTAATAGAAGGTTAAAAGGGAGAAAAACAAATGGAAAAATATCTAAATGAGGCAATAATAGGAAATAAGAATATGCTAGTAACATTTTCAGGAAAAGGAGAAATGTTACGATTATCATATCCAAATAGAGATAATAGGCAATATTTAAAATTCTTTCATACAGGAGTAAAAATAAATGATTCTGCATTAATATATTTGCATGAAGATATAAATAATACATATTTACAATATTATGATACAGACACAAATATATTAAATACAGAGATTACTAATACATATTTTAATTTAAAAGTATTACAAACAGATTTTGCATCTATAAAAGAAAATATTTTAATAAAAAAATATTCATTTATAAATGAAAGTAATATAGATTTAAATTTGAATTTTTTAATACATTCAGAATTATTATCTGACCAGAATAACTTTGTTGGAGCAATGAAAATAGATACAGGAATGATACAATATGCACATGATTTTACAGTTGCAACATTTGCAAAAGAAAATAAATTATTAAGCCATCAAATAAATGATAGCAATAATACTATTAATACAGCATATATACAAGACAAAGATTACATAGGAATGTCTAAAGACTCTAGTATAAGTTTTGACCTTGGTACAATAAAACCAGAAGAAAAGAAAGAAATTGAAATTTGTGTATATATTGATGAAACAAGAAAAACTATGCAAGCAGTAGAAGATGAAATTGAAAGAATTAGAAAAATAGACCTAAACAAAGAATATACAAATGTAAAATCATATTGGAGAAAATTCTTAAAAGCACATGATGGACTTGGAATAAAAGAGCCAACAAATAGTTATGAAGAAAAAATATATGAGATTTATAAAAGAAGTATATTACTATTTCCTTTATTACTTAATCAAACAACTGGAGGAATAATTGCTGCACCTGAAGTTGATGAAGATTTAACACAATGTGGAAGATATGCATATTGTTGGCCTAGAGATGCAGTATTTATAACTAGAGCATTAGATATTTTAAAAATGAATAAAGAAACAGAAAAATTTTATAGTAATTTTTGCAGAATGACGCAAAGTAAAAATGGTATGTGGGAACAACGTTTTTACACAGATGGTAGATTAGCACCATGTTGGGGATATCAAATTGATGAAACAGCAAGTGTTGTATATGGTGTTTATAATCATTATGAATATACAAAAAGTGAACAATTCTTAAAAGTTAATTTACATATGTGTGAAAAAGCAATCGATTTTTTAAAAAGATATGTAAGAGATTTGCTTGATAATACAGGAATATATCATGTAAGTTATGATTTATGGGAGATGTATGAAGGAACACATATGTATTCTCTAGCAAGCATTTTTGCGGCATTTGATGCAATAATTAAAATATACAAAGTGTTAGGAAAAGATCTTTCAGATTTTGAAAATAATAGATTGAAAGAAGAAAAGGTTAATAAGAATATAGAGGAAATTGCTAAACTTCAAGTGGAAATTAAGAAATATATTCAAGATAATTTATATGATGAAAATAGAAAATCATATGTTAGAAATACAAGTGATAGAAGAATTGATATTAGCATGATAGGTGCAATTGTACCTTTTAATGTGTTCTCAACTAAAGAGAAAAGAGTTCTAAATACAATTGATAATATCAACTTGACTTTGAGAACATATACAGGTGGATATCAAAGATTTGAGTATGATCATTATAGAAATGGTGCTCCTTGGACTATTGCTAATTTATGGATGACATTATATTATCTACAAAACGGAGAGAAGAAAAAAGCTAAAGAAACGTTTGATTTTGTTTTGAAAACTGCAGGAAAGCATTATTTTCTTGGTGAACAAGTTGATAATAATACACTTAAGCCTAATTGGGTTATTGGTCTTGGCTGGGCTCATGCTATGTTTATTATTGTGCTTGAAGAGATGAGTAAATAA
>CALXEV010000029.1 GCA_944387425.1 uncultured Clostridia bacterium | reverse complement strand
GTAAATAATTTTACAACCAAAAAAATTAGATGTAAACTCTATTATTTACATCTAAAAGTATACATGTAATTTATTATTAAACAATTGAGAAAACAATTAATAAAATTCCTACTATTACAAAAATTCCACCCCATATTCTAAGAATAATTTTCATTTTAGGATTTTTTAATAATTTATCTGGAATTCTAGGGCTTTTAAGTCTCATAAAAAATTGAGGAACTAAAATCATAAAAATTGCAACTATTGTAATTAAAATTCCTGTAATTAACATACAATATACCTCCTATACAAATTACTAGTTATCTTTTTATTTCTTTTTTAAATCTTTTGAATAATATATCAAATCCGTACAAACTAAATCTCCATCTTTAATTTCTTCATTATAGTTATCTACAAAAAAATTCTTAATTGTTTTTTCATACTTATTAAAACCTTGTTTTACACAGAATGGAATGTTATTTTCTGTTGTTCCCACAATCATCTTATTATATCTTGTTTTATAATTATCTACTAAATACTTAATCATCTTTTTGGCATAACCTTTTTCTCTGTAATTTTCTTTTGTTACTATATTTTTTAATTCTATTGTATCGTTATCTTTCTTTATAGTTACAGCAATACAAGCTGGTTCATCATTATATGTCAATACAAATAACTCTCCATCAGATAAATACTTATTAATCATCTCTTTGCTTGGATCTGCTTCAAGAAGTAAATCTAAATATTTTTCTTTATTATCTCTTTCTTTTTTTATATTTACCAAATGCTTTACTGGTAAAAACTCAAAACCTTCTGGTAATTTTGCTATTGCTTTATTGGGGTTATAATATCTAATTTCCTCAGAAAATATACATCCACAATATTTTTGCATATATAAACCTAACTCTCTCGCCTTTGCTTGACCTTCTCTAAATCCAACTCTAAAATCTCTATACAAAAATTCTACGCCATATTTTTTAGCCATAAAATCAGCAACTTCTCTTAATGCCTCATGATTTTGATAAGGACTTACTAATAAAGTTGTAGAAATTGTATCAAATCCATTTTCTTTAGCATATTTTGCTGTTTGTTCTAATCTTACAGGATAACAATAATCTTTACATCTTGAATTTAAGTTGTTTATTGTATTTTTACAAAACTCTCTTAATCCATAATTTTCTTCAAATATAGCTTCTACATTTATACTTTTGGTATATTCTTTTAAACAATCTCTTCTTGCCTTATACTCCATATATGGATGTATATTAGGATTAAACCAATATACTGTTGGTTCTATTCCTTCATTTCTAAGACTATCTATGCAATACACACTACATGGTGCACAGCAAGTATGTAATAATAATTTCATTTTTTTGCTCCTTTTTATATAAGTTACATTTAATTAGTTTATCCCAAATATGGATAACCCATGTGTTCATATGCGGCAGGCATTGCCATTCTTCCTCTAGGTGTTCTTGTTATAAATCCTATTTGAATTAAATATGGTTCATATACATCTTCTATTGTATCAACTTCATCGCCTAAAGTCGTAGCTATTGTTTCAATTCCTACTGCTCTACCTTGATATTGATTTATTAATATTTCTAAAATTTTTCTATCTGTTTCGTCTAGTCCAAGTTCATCTATTTCAAGTTGATTTAATGCATGTTTTGCTATTTTTAATGTAATCTCTCCATCTCCTAAAACAGATGCATAATCTCTTACTCTTTTTAATAATCTATTTGCTATTCTTGGAGTTCCTCTTGATCTTCTAGCTATTTCTAAAGCTGCATCTTTATCTAATTTTACATCTAAAATTCTTGCAGATCTTTCTACAATTGTTTGTAAATCCTCTGGCTTATATAATTCTAATTTTTGTACAATACCAAATCTATCTCTTAATGGTGTTGTAAGAGAACCTGCTTTTGTTGTTGCTCCTATTAATGTGAATTTTGGTAAATCAATTCTTATTGATTTTGCACTTGGTCCTTTTCCTATAACTATGTCTAAAGTATAATCTTCTAACGCTGGATAAAGTATTTCTTCCACATTTTTGCTTAATCTATGAATTTCATCAATAAATAAAACATCAAACTCTTGTAAGTTTGTCAAAATTGCTGCTAAATCTCCAGGCTTTTCTATTGCTGGTCCTGATGTAATTTTTATGTTTGATTTCATTTCATTTGCAATTATATTTGCAATTGTAGTTTTTCCTAAACCAGGTGGTCCATAAAATAAGCAGTGGTCTAATGGTTCTTTTCTTTTTTTGGCTGCTTCTATATATATTTTCATATTTTCTTTTACTTTTGTTTGACCTATATATTCTTCTAATGTTTGCGGTCTTAATGAATTTTCTAGTTTTTCTTCTTGAATATTTTCAACCTCTGGTCTAATGCTAAAATTCTCCTCCATGTTTATCATTCCTTTTATCTTTTTTGTACCTGAATTATATCAAATTAAGACTTAGTTTGCAATGAAATTCGACCAAATATATACATTGACTTTTATATTTTTTATATATATAATATTTTTAGAAATTTTGTCGTTTTCGGGAGGAATAATAATGGCTAATAGACGTGGTAGAAGTCGTAATAAACCAAAAAAAGATAAAAAAATTAGTTGGTCATTTATTGCAAAATTTGCAATAATATTGTGCATTTTATTTTTAGCAACAATCTTCTCTATTTTAAATATGGGAAGTACAAAAATAATAAATAATGTTTATATAAACGATATCTCGGTATCGGCTCTTTCAAATGATGAAGCAAGAACAAAATTACAAGACACATTTAAAGAACAATTATCAGAAGAAATCAAGGTTAAATTCGAAGATTATGAAGCTGTTATCCTACCTGCTGAAATAAATTATTCATATGATATATCTTCTGCACTTGAAGAAGCATATTCAGTTGGAAGAACAGGTAATATTATTACAAATAATTTGAACATTTTACTTTCTATGTTCAAGAAAAAAAATATTGACGCTCCGGTAAGTTATGACACGGAAAAACTAGATAATATCATAGAAAATATTAGTGTTGAAATTCCTGGTCTTGTAGTTGAACCTACATATTATACTAGTGATGATGAATTAATTATAACTAAAGGAACTTCAGGAAACTCACTTAATAAAGATAAATGTAAAGAGCTTATTATCTCAGCCATTAAAAATGGTCAAGAAAGTATTGATTTACCAGTAAGTGTTAAAGAACCAGATGCAGTTGACATTACTAAAATACATGACGAAATATATTCAGAGCCACAAAATGCATCTGTCACTAAAGAACCTTATTCTGTTACAGTTGAGAAAAAAGGAGTTGATTTTGGTATTTCTATTGAGGAAGCTCAAAATCTAGTTAATAATTCTGAAAATCAACAGATTACTATTCCTCTAGTATATAAAGATGCTGAAATAACTGTTGCAGATTTAGGAGAAGATATTTTTGGTACAACTTTATCAAGACATTCTACAAAATATGATTCTACAAATGTTAATAGAGCTACAAATCTTGAAATTGCAGCTAGTAAAATTAATGGAATAGTTTTAGCTCCTGGTGAAGTATTTTCATTTAATAAAGTTGTTGGTGAACGTACTGCAAAAAACGGTTTTAAAGAAGCTATAATATATTCTGATGGAGAACTTGATTATGGAATTGGTGGAGGTATCTGTCAAATTTCATCTAATTTATATTATAGTGTTTTACTTGCAAATCTTGAAATAGTTGAAAGAAAAAACCACAGTATGACTGTTAATTATTTACCTATTGGGTGTGATGCAACAGTATCTTATGGTAGTGTAGATTTTCAATTTAAAAACTCAAGATCTTATCCAATAAAAATTGTTGCTACTGTTAATTCTGGTATAGTTACAATTTCAATTTGTGGGGTTAAAGAAGAAAAAGAATATGATGTTGATATAGTTGTTGAGACAATTCAAAAAGATGATTATGAAACTGTTTATCAAAAAGATACTTCAATTCCTGCTGGTACAGAAGTTGTTAAACAATCAGGAAAAGAAGGATATAAATGTTCTACATACAGAGTTCTTTCTTTAAATGGTAACGAAGTTTCAAAAACTTTATTATCAACAGATACATATAAACCTCAAGAAAGAATTATTTTAACAAATAAATAAAGCCTAAGTTATATTTTTAAAGTTTTCAAAATATTATTAATCAACAAAGGAAAGGACATTTATTTTGAGAACTTTAAAAATTTTGTTTTTTAATACTTTAATTTTATTAATTAGCTCTATTTTCTTACAAATTATAGGTTTATTTTTTAATATTTATATTTCTAAAACTATTGGTGAAGAAGCTGTTGGAGTTTTTTCTCTTGTAATGTCTGTATATACTTTTGGAATAACTCTTGCTTCTGCTGGAATTAATATTTCTGCAACAAGAATAGTTTCAGAAGAACTTGCTTGTAAGAATGAAGTTGGTGCAAAAAAAGCTGCAAAAAAATGTATTTTTTTTAGTCTTATTTTTGGTATTTGTGCAAGTACAATCTTTTTTATTTTTGCTGATTTTATTACTTTAAAATGTCTTCATGGACGAATTAGTAAAAATGTTATTTATTTAATTTGTATTGCATTACCATTTATATCTATGTCTTCTGCTGTTAATGGATATTTTACAGCAGTTAGAAGAGTTTACAAAAATGCTTTTGCAAAGTTTTTTGAAGAATTAGTTAAAATTGTATGTACTACATTTTTATTAAGTTCTATTATGCCAAGTGGAATTGATTATGCTTGCTATGCTTTAATTTTAGCTGATGTAATTTCAGAAGTTCTTTCTTTTTTATATCTTTATATACTTTATAAATTTGACAAAAGAAAAAATTTACTAGAATCTCGATATAAGGATTTAGATTCTTATAATAAACGAATTTTAAGAATTACTATACCAGTTGCTTTAACTTCATATTTGCGTTCTGGATTATCTACTGTAAAGCAACTTATCATTCCTTCAAGTTTACAAAAAAGTGGAATGAATGCATCTAATTCTTTGATTTCATATGGAATTGTTAATGGAATGGCTATGCCTGTAATAATGTTTCCTGTTGTTTTAGTTACAAGTTTTAGTGGGCTTTTAGTTCCTGAGTTTTCTAGATATTATGTTCAAAAAAACTATAAAAAAATAAGAAGTGTTTCATTTCTTATTCTAGGTGGTACTTTGATTTTTTCTGTTTTTATAAGTTTTTTTATTTTTGTTTTTTCTAATAATTTAGCAAAAATAATATATAATAACTTAGAAATTGCAAAGTATTTGAGGATTTTATCTCCTTTAATTGTTATTATGTATTTAGATATTGTTATTGATGGGATTTTAAAAGGCTTAGATGCTCAAGTTGGTGTTATGGCAATTAATATTTTTGATTGTATTATTAGTATTAGTTTTATATATTTTCTAGTCCCTATACTAGGTTTTAGTGGTTATATTATTTCTATTTTTATTAGTGAAATTATAGATTTTTCTTTAAGTGGGGCTAAACTTTTTAACATTTTAAAACGAGATAGTCTTTAATTACTATCTCGTTTTAGTTTAATTACCACATTTCAATTATTGCATGTAGAATCTTGTCATCTTCACTTTTTATTGCAACTATATGTTTGTTGTTCTCATATGCATATTTGCATTTTACTGTTTCTTCTAATTTAATTTCTTTTTTATACGATATTCTAAGATTATCAAAATGTTTTTCTCTATAAACTTCTTCTGGTAATGCTTCATTTGCTAAGTCAACATAGTTTAAATTATGCATATGATTATTTACATCTATGTCTGCTCTTTTTACTTTATATTGTGTTTCTGACATATAATTTTGTGGTTCTTTTATTTTATCAAAATCTTCATTTTCAAATACAGTTTTGTTTAATTCCGGATTATAACTTTCAAGTATATTTCCTTCTACTCTAACAATTTTACTTTGTTCAACATCAACAAGTACCCATTTTGATATTGCTTGTGCCATTATATTTCCTTTTTCATCACATACTTCAAAATCACGGTATGCATAACATTTTACAGCATTTTTTGACCAAGTTTTTACTATGATTTTTTCTGCATATTTAGGTCTTTTTATAACTTTTAGTTTCCAATCTAATAATATCCAACTTAAGTGATTTTTTGGTATATCTAAAAGTCCATATCCTGCCATATTTGAGTGTATTCCACCAATATCTTCAAAATCTCCTAATAATGCTTTGTTTGTTATTTCGTTGTTTATACTTATTTCTGATAATTTTACATTGTATTTGTTTTCTACTATCATATTGTCCCAACTCTCCTGTTCTATTATTATGTATTAATATCCTGGTTTTTCTAATAATCTAAACATGTTCTTTTTATATTTTTCTACACCTGGTTGATCAAAAGGATTTACACCTAATATTAATCCTGACATCGCACATGCTTTTTCAAAGAAGTATATTAAGTGTCCAAGTGTTTCTTCTGTTAAATTTGGTAATTGTAATATTATATTTGGTACATCTCCAGCAACATGTGCTTCTACAGTTCCTTCTAATGCTTTTTTGTTGACATAGTCTAATGTTTTTCCTGCTAAATAATTTAATCCGTCTAGATTATCTTCTTCTTCTTTCATTTCTATATCATTTTGTGATTTTTCTATTCTTATTACTGTTTCAAATAAGTTTCTTCTTCCTTCTTGTATATATTGTCCCATTGAGTGTAAGTCTGTTGTGAAGTCAACTCCTGCTGGGAATATTCCCAATTGATCTTTTCCCTCACTTTCTCCAAATAATTGTTTCCACCATTCGGTAAAATAATGCATTTTTGGTTCATAATTTACTAAAATTTCTGTATTTTTATATAATTTATATAAAATATTTCTAACTACTGCATATTGATAACATGCATTATATTTTAAGTTTGGATCTTCATATTTTAGTTGAGCTGTTCTTGCACCTTCCATTAATTTATCTATATTTATTCCTGCTACTGCTATAGGTAATAGTCCAACAGCTGTTAATACAGAATATCTTCCACCAATATTGTCTGGAATTACAAATGTTTCATATCCTTCGGCTTCTGCAAGAGTTTTTAAAGCTCCTTTTTCTTTGTCTGTTGTTACATATATTCTACTTCTTGCTTCATCTATTCCATATCTATTTTCTAGAATTTCTCTAAAAATTCTAAATGCTATTGCTGGTTCTGTAGTTGTTCCAGATTTTGATATTACATTTACTGAAAAATCTTTTGGTCCAAGAACCTCTATTAAATCATTTATGTAATTTGGACTTAAATTGTTTCCAACATATAATATTTGTGGAAATTTTCTTTCTTCTTCAGGAAGCATATTATAAAATGTATTTGTTAAGCTTTCTATGACTGCTCTTGCACCTAAATATGAACCACCTATTCCTATTACAACTAAAACTTCTGAGTCTTCTTGTATTCTTTTTGCTGCTTGTTTAATTCTTTTGAACTCAATTTTATCATATTTGCTTGGTAGTTCTAGCCATCCAACAAAGTCTTTTTCATCACTTGCTCTTCTATGTAGTTCTTGATGAATTTGCTCTACTTTTTCTTTGTATTTCATTACTGCTTTTTGCTCAACACCTGAATATTTTAAATTTAATTTTAGATTTAACATATTTTTCTCTCCTGTATTTTTTATTTAGGTTTTATGGTTTTACCTATAAACCTTTTATTCTTCTTCTCGTAGTTCATCTATTATTTCTTTATAATTTGTTGCAATTAATATTGCAGTTCCTGCAACTAATATGTTTGCACCTGCTTTTTTTACTCTTGGTGCAGTTTTTAAATTAATTCCACCATCAACTTCTATGTCGATTTCTAAGTTCTTTTTTTCTATATATGTTTTTAATTCTGATATTTTTGCCAACATATCAGTTATTAATGTCTGTCCGCCTTTTCCTGGCTCTACAGTCATTATTAAACACATATGTACATATGGTAAGTATTCATATACTTCTTCTATTTTAGTTTCTGGCTTTATTGCTATTCCTACTCTTGAGCCTTTTTCTTTTATATGTTGTATATGTTTCATTACTTCTTCTTTGTCTTTACATGCTTCTAAATGAAATGTTATTATATTAGGCTCTACTGCTGAAAATACTTCTATTCCAGTTTCCACATCTTCTACCATTAAGTGGATATCCATTGGTAAGTTTGATATTCTTCTTATATAACTACTATATTCTAACATATCTTTATATGTGTCTTTTTGTACAAATTTCCCGTCCATTACATCTATGTGAAAATAATCTGTTTTTGCTTTTTCTAGTGCAAAAAATGTTTCTGCTTCTTTACCTTTTTCTACAGATAAGATTGATGTTGATATTTCTACCATCTCTCTTCCTCCTTTTCTTTTTTTATTTTACTATTACATAAAAAAAATAGCAAGTGTTTTTGCTATTTTTACCATCTATGTTTTTCTTTGTCTTTTAGTTCTTCATATATTTTACAATAATTTTCATATCTTTCTTGAGAAATTTTACCTTCCTTAATTGCATTTTTTATTCCGCATTTTTCTTCTTTTATATGTGTACAACCTACAAACTCACAATTTGCTATTTGTGGTTTGAATTCTCTAAAACATTCTGCTAAATTAGTTGTTTCAATTTCCGTAATTTCGAAGCTAGAAAAACCTGGTGTATCTGCAATATATGTATTTTCTTCTATTTCATATAGTTTTGTGTCTGTTGTGGTATTTTTTCCTTTCTTATTTTTTTTGCTAACTTCTCCTTCTTCTGTTTTATTTGTGTCAAATATTGCATTAATTATACTTGATTTTCCAACACCTGAATTTCCAGAAAATACGCTTGTTTTATTTTTTAAAACTTGTTTTACATCACCTATTCCAATTTTTTCTTTCGCACTTGTAATTATTGTTTTATATCCAACTTTTGTATACAATTCTTTTATTTGCTCACAATCGGCCAAGTCAATTTTATTAATTATTATTACAGGTTCTATATTCAAAAACTCTGCATATGCTAATTGTTTATCTAACATTAATAAATCTGGCTTTGGGTGTTTTGCAGACACAATAAATAGAATTTGGTCTATGTTTGAAACTTTGGGTCTTTTTAATGAATTTTTTCTTGGTAAAATGTTTTCTATGACTGCTTGTTGAGAATTGTCTAATAAGCTGAACTCAACCCCATCACCTACTAATGGAGTAATATCATCATTTTTAAATTTTCCTCTAGCATATGCTTCATATATGTTCTGTTTTGATTTTATTTTATATGTATTTGATATATTTCCTATAATTAATCCTTCCATAATTCTCCTTTATTAAAATTTGTCACAGGGACGGTCCTTGTTGGCAAATTTTGTTGACAAGGTAGTCCCTATGACATTTCAGACATGATTCAATATTCAACTCCACACAATTCAAATGTGACACCATAAAAAACTCCGACAGCTTCTTTGTACGATGTAACTCCAATGAGTTTAGCATCCATTTTTTTCAACATTGCAAGAAATTTGACATATGCTTCCGGTCTAAGACCTTGCACAAGACAAATTCTGCCCTGTTGTACAAAGTGTTTTTCAACCATCGATGAATCTTGTTCAATCACTTCTGTTTTAAGAAAGTTTACAATGCGGTCTTTGGGCTTTTCCCGTTGATATTTGTCCATATCTGCCTTTCCCTACATCTTCAAATTCTGAAGATTTCGTTCCCTTTTAGGGCATTGTATAATTTTTACATTTGTATTTTACTACATTTTCAAGAATTTGTCAAAAAGTAACCTGCATCAATTGTTAAAATTATTTTTGTTGTTTGTATTGACATATACTCTATTTGGATGTATACTTTTGTTATTGATTCCATTATTTTTATTCATTTATTTTTATACTATTTTTAATTCTTAAATTTTTCTTATTAAATCTATTCTGGAAGGAGGTGCTATCGTTATGGATAAGTTTGATTTAATTTTGCAAGAAATACGAAATATAAATTCTAAATTTGAGCAAATAGATAAGCGCTTTGAACAGATTGAAAACAGGCTTGATGCTATTGAAAAACATTTAGAACAAGTTAACAATAGACTTGATGCTATGGACAAACGCTTTGAACAAATTGACAACAGACTTGATGCTATGGATAAACGCTTTGAACAAATTGACAACAGACTTGATGCTATGGATAAACGCTTTGAACAAATTGACAACAGACTTGATGCTATGGATACTAGAATTACATCATTAAAAGCAGATAATTTAGAAGCTCATGATAAAATTTATTTATTATTAAATTCTTTAGATACTTCTTTTTTAAGATTTGAAGCCGAATTTAATGATAAAGTAAAAATTTTATTTGACGGATATGCAGACTTACAAGCCTATAAAAATATTACTAGCCATGAAATTACTAATATAAATAATAAGATTTCAAATCTCACTTTTCGTGTTTCTAAATTAGAAAATTCATAATTAATAAAACCTATACAGTTTATTTCTAACCTGTATAGGTTTTATTTTGGTTCATCACAAAAGAGAACCGGCACCAAATGTCATTTTTGCATTTGAGAACCGGCACCAATTGCTCAATTTTAAATTATTCGATTGTTAATGTAGATGTACTATTTAAATCCATATCTACTTGTCTCTTTGTACTTCCATCTATAATAACTTTAATTGTTACTGTTCCTTTTCCGCTTACTGTAACTTTTTGATCTGTAACATTTTCTTTTACTTGTATATTTTCTACTTGTTCATCATTTACTGTTACTCTTAATGTTACTGTTTTTGGTGTATTTGGTTTTTCAACAGTTTCTTCATTTCCGTCTTCATCTTCAACAGTTTCTGTAATTGTATCCTTATATCCTGTTAATGATTTAACATTTATAGTTATTGTTCCTGTTTTTGTTTCTACCAATTTATTTACTGTAATCGTAATAGCTGTTCCTTCATCAACAGTCTCACCAGAAGCAATACTTTGTTTTAGTACAACTCCATTTCCTCTAGTTGTATCTTCGTCATATTCTACATTTACTGTTAATCCTAATGATGTTAGTGTTTGTTTTGCTGTTTCTTCATCTTTATATAATACTGATGTAACAACTACTTGTTTGATTCCTGTTCCTGTACTTATGTGTACTTTTACAGTATCTCCCGCATTTATTGTTTCTCCTTCTTCTGTTTCTTGTTCAATTATAATTCCAGCTTCAACTGTTTTACTTGTTTCTTCAACAAATTCTAGAGTTATTTTAGATTCTTTGGCTTGATTTTCAGCTTCTTCTCTTGTTAATCCCACAAATTTAGGTACTGTTGTTGTTTCTGTTCCTAAACTTACAACTACTTTTATTTCTGTTTCTTCTCTAATTTTTCTGTTTTCAACATATTGTGGATTTTGAGAAATTATTTGTCCTTCAGGATATTCTGTGCTATATTGTGGTTCTTCTTCCACATATTTAATATTATTTTCCTCTAATATTTGTTTTGCTTCATCTACTGTTTTTCCAACCAAATTTGGAATTTGTACTTCTTTTGGTCTAGTAGCATTTGATATTCCTATTGTTGCTCCTAAACTTATTGCAAATAATAAAAATAATCCAACTATTGATGATAATGCTTTGTGTTTTTTTACAAACTCAATAAATTTATTTGGTTTTTTATTCTTTTTTTGTATTGCTTTAGGTTCTTGTGCTTCTCCACCTAAAGTTTCTATTCTTTGTGTTGGAAATTCTCCAGAATATTCATTATTATCAACAAAATTTCCATTTGGATCTTTTAATGCTCTTTTTAAGTCTAATAGCATTTCTGTGGCACTTTGATAACGTAAACTTGTATCTTTTTTTAGAGCTTTCATTATTATATCATTTACAGCTAAAGGAATATTTGGATTAACTTCTTTAGCTGGAACTGGTTCTTCTTGCATGTGTTTTAATGCTACTGATACAGGTGTATCTGCGTCAAATGGTACTCTTCCTGTTAACATTTCATACATAACTACACCTAATGAATATAAATCTGATTTTTCATCAGTAAAGCCACCACGTGCATGTTCTGGCGAAAAGTAATGTACTGAGCCTATTGTTGTTCCAAATGCTGTTATTGTAGAATTTGATACTGCTTTTGCTATTCCAAAGTCTGTAACTTTTGCAACTCCATCTTCTGTAATTATTATATTATGAGGTTTAATATCTCTGTGGATAATGTGATTTCTATGTGCTGTTTCTAGTGCTGAAGCTATTTGAATTGCTATGTTTACAGACCATTTCCAAGGAAGAGGCCCTTTTTCTTCTACTATTATTTCTTTTAATGTTTTTCCTTTTATTAATTCCATTACAATATAGTGCAAATTTCCATCTACCCCTACATCATAAACAGAAACTATATTAGGATGTGTTATAGCTGCTGCTGATTGAGCTTCTACTTCAAACCTTTTCACAAATTCTTCATCTGTAGTAAATTCATCTCTTAGTATTTTTATTGCTACATATCTATTTAACACATGACATTTTGCCTTATATACTGTTGCCATTCCGCCACTGCCTATTTTTTCGATTATCTCATATCTGTTTCCTAATAATCTACCTTTTAAATCCATTTCATTCATTCCTTCCTAGGTATAAATTGGTGTAGTTATATATTTTTTATAACTATTGCTGTTATATTATCTAACCCACCATTTTCATTTGCTAAATCTACAAGTTTAATAGGTGCTTTTTCTATATTTCCTGTTGCTATTCTAAATAAATCTTCTTGTTTTACCATATTTGTTAATCCATCTGATGTCATAAGTATTATATCATCTCTTAAAAATCCTTTAACAGATACATCTGGTTCTACAAATGCATTACATCCAAGTGCTTTCATTAACATGTTTTTCTTTGGATGAACTTCCGCTTCTTCTTTCGTTATAGTTCCATCTTTTACTAATTTTTGAACATAGCTATGGTCTTGTGTTAATTTTCTTATAAAATTCTTTCTTATTCTGTAAATTCTACTATCACCAATATGTCCAATATATGCCTTATTATTATATATTAAGCAAACTTCTAAAGTAGTACCCATTCCTTCAAATTCTTTATCCTCTTTTGATTTTTCATATACAACCATGTTTGCATATTCCATACTACTTGCTACTAGTTGAATTAGACTTTCTCTGTCTTTTGGAGTTTCTTTAAAGTTATTTTCTATGTAACTTTTTGCACATTTTATTGCTAATTTACTTGCTATTTCTCCGCCTTTATAGCCACCCATTCCGTCTGCTAATAAATATAATTTTACGGTACTTAACGAATCAGATATATAATAAGCATCTTGGTTCATTTCTCTTACTTTTCCTATATCTGATTTTGCATAGGCTATTATCATATTTCACCTCGTATCTTTCTTGTTCTGTTATATCATACTTTACTTAATATTTCAATATTATTTACTCAAGTTTTTTCTTCGTAACTGTCCACATGCTGCATCAATGTCAGAACCTAGTTCTCTTCTTATTGTTGCAACTATTCCATGATCATTTAAATAATCTCTAAATTTTATTATATTTTCATTTGTGCTTTTTGTATATGCACCATTCTCAATCTTGTTGATTGGTATTAAATTCACATGACATAGCATACCTTTTAATAATTTTACCAATCTTTTTGCATCTTCTAAGTTGTCATTATTATCTTTTGCAAGTGCATATTCAAATGAAATTCTTCTATTAGTTTTTTCTATGTAGTCTTTACATGCTTGTAGAAGTTTTTCTATATTATATCTATTATTTACTGGCATCATAATACTTCTTTTTTCATCTGTTGTTGCATGTAATGATATTGATAATGTACATTGAATATTTTCTTCTGCAAGTTGATAAATTTTAGGTACTAATCCACTTGTTGATATACTTATATGTCTAGCTCCTATATTAATTCCTTTTTGATTGTTTATTATTCTGATTGCATTTACTACATTATCATAATTGTCTAATGGTTCTCCTATTCCCATAAATACTACATTTGATATTCGTATATTATTATCTCTTTCTACAGCTAAAATTTGTTCAACAATTTCTCCTGATGTTAAACTTCTTATAAAATTTATTCCTGTTGATGCACAGAATTTGCACCCCATTTTACATCCAATTTGTGATGATACACATATGCTGTATCCATGATGATAACTCATAAGTACAGTTTCTATTGCATTTCCATCTAAAACATCAAATAAGTATTTTTTTGTTCCATCTGATGATTCTTGTTTTTTTAATATATTAAAATTGTGCATATCATAGTTTTGTTTTAGTTTTTCTCTAAGTTCTAATGATAAATTTGTCATTTCGTCAAAACTATTTACTTTACTTTCATATAACCATTTAAATACTTGTTCAGCTCTAAATGGCTTTTCGCCCATATTTATAAATTCTTCTTTTAATTCTGGTAAATCATAGTCTTTTATATTTTTCATTTTTTTCTCCTGATAATCCAATCTTTTTCACATTTGATTGGTAATAACATTTTTACTTTTTGGTCTTTTACTCCTGGACTGATAAATTCGATTTCTTTGTCTGTGTCTATATCCCACATTTTTTCAATCTTGAATTCAACTGGTTCTAATTGATGTGGTACAATTATTTCCATAGTATCACCAACTTGTAATCTATTACGTATGTCTATTATTACTTTTTCTCCGTCATAGCCAACAACTTTTCCTCCAAATTGGTATTTTTCATTATATTGTCTTCCACCATATTCTTGTATATCTTTGTTGTTTCTGTCATTAAAGTAAAATGTGGTTAGTCCTCTTGTTTTTATTTTTTCTATTTCTTTTAAATATTTTTCAGCATCATAATTTTTAGGATCTTTTTTATAATCATCTATTGCATTTCTGTAAATATTCACAATGCTTGCAACATAATATTCTGTTTTTAATCTTCCTTCTATTTTTAGACTATCTACTCCCATGTCTATTATTTCTGGAATTTCTCTTATTAAACATAAGTCTTTTGAAGAAAATATGCTTGTTCCATATTCGTTTGTTTCTATTGGCATTAATTCTCCTGGGTTATTTTTTTCTTCTGCATATAGATTGTATGACCATCTACAACTTTGTGCACAATCTCCTAAATTAGCACTCCTACATGTCATAAAATCACTTAAGAAACATCTTCCCGAATATGCAAAACATATTGCACCATGTATAAATATTTCTATTTCCATGCCTTCTGGTTTATTTTTCATTATATATTTCAATTGCTCTTTGTTCATTTCTCTTGCCATTATCATTCTTTTTGCACCATTTTTGTACCAGAAGTTACAATCATGTAAGCTTACTATGTTTGCTTGTGTACTTACATTTATTGCTACACTTGGTGCATATTGTTTTAATACTTCTATTACTCCTCCATCTGCAGCAATTATTCCATCTGGTTTTATTTCTTCTAGTTTTTTTGCCATTTCTATTATTTCATCATATTTGTCATCCCATGCAAATATGTTTAATGTTACATATACTTTTTTTCCTATACTGTGTGCGTATTTTATTGTGTTTATTAAGTCATCATCTTTCATATCTGCTCTTGTTCTTAATGATAGTGATGATGTACCACAATATACTGCATCTGCTCCGTATAAAAATGCTATTTTTGCTTTTTCGAATGACCCTGCTGGTGCTAATAATTCTACTTCTTTCATTTTTCTTTTCCTTCCTTTTTTTGTTAACATATATATTTTACAACATTTAT
>CALXEV010000028.1 GCA_944387425.1 uncultured Clostridia bacterium | reverse complement strand
AACAGCGAATTCTTTATTTTTTTAATAAATTGTCTGCTTTATACATTTTTTAACTATAAATACAAATTACTATTTTTATTAAAAGGTACTAATTGAATTGCCTTATTATCTAAAAGAAATAATTTACAGAAAATCTATCATCTTTCATCATAATCTCCGATGTAAATTTATTTCCTGAACTTTAGGTTGTATATTTTTAACTAATTGTTCTGTATTAAGTAAAGTTTCTTTTATTTTATCTGGTGAATATTGACTATATTGAGGTCTTGAATTTCCAGAATAATTCATTATTGATTGAAATACTTGTCCTAAATTACCTAATATTGCCATTATTTCTTTCTCATCAAATCTATCAAAAAAAGTTCCAAAATATTCCTCATTTAATCCTGAACGAATTGCTGTACTTAAATTTCCAAATGTTTTACTAACTAATTCATCACATATTGTTTCAAAAATACCATATTTTGTGTTCATTGTACTCCAATAACTATAATCAGCACATATTGGAGGACATGAGTAATTTTGTTTTTTAGGTACATTAATCCCCTTACATAGAAATTGCATTCCTTGAGCAAATTTTTCTACTAAATATTCTTCCAAACAGCTGAACCCAAATAAATATGTATGTGTACTTTCTGTTAATTCATTTGGATGCTTATTTTTTATTTCAACAATATGTTTTAACACTTTTTCTTCTAAATCAGTTCTTTCATATGAAGTCATTCCCATTAAAGCATGTCCAAGTTCATGATAACATACATTTGATCTTAATCTATCATTTGTCATAGCAGTATCAAGAATACCTATATCTCTTTTTTTAGTTTGTGAATTAATTCGTGCCACGCCATTTGCTCCACCTAATTCTTGCTTACTTTCAATATGAAAATTTATACCTTCATATTTGCTACTTACTTTATCAGATAATAAACCATTAGTTTTTAGAAAATTTTCAAATGGTATCAAATCAGAATTAAGTAAATTTATTTCATCACTATTTAATTTTCTCATAAACTACTATTCACCACTTTCTTTTATTATTTAAGATATTTAATATCTGATTCATTAAGAATTTTTATTTGAGAAATAGCTAGTTATCTGTAAAGACTTTTAACTAATATTTTTTTGTAAAACATTGATCAATGGTATATATTCTGCTTGTGCTTTTACAATGTCTCCATTTTTACTACTTTTACTCATTATATAACTACTTATTTTTGCAATATCCTTTTTTATTTCATCGACTGAATATTCTCTGTCTTCTACTTTTATATCTGCATTTATTAGCAAGTTTTGATTTTGTTCTGATAAATCTATTTTATAGTTCATTTTTTTGCTCCATTCTTATATTGTTTTTCTATAATATACCATAAGAAATAATAATATTCAATTATAAATCCTATAATTTTATATTTCATCTTTCCAATGAAAACTTGATACATTCAACTTATTTATTGTTACTCTAACTAATTTTTCATTTTCTTCCTTATTCTCCATATTTTCTCCCTGCCTTTGCTCCTTGCACATCAAAATTGCTTTTAGCAATTTTGCAGGATCAGGGCGACCTCCCCTCGCCCGAAAACTGCCTAAAAGCGTGGCTTTTAGCTGGGTGCTCTTAAAAATCGAGGAGGTCATTTAGACATCTCCAAGTTGTCCACTTTTTGTTAATATTCTTCCTCCTCTTTTATTTTTTATATTTTAATCCTGTCTTTTTGTTTGCTTTTAAGTAAACATCTCTCCTCACAACCTTTCTTAATTTACACAACAATCGATTTTGTGGCTTTTTTATATTATCTTGGACAAGTTACTTATATATTTCTAGTAATAAACTAGAATTAATTCTTACAATTCAAAAAAGAGTAGTTTAACTACTCTAATACATTTAACTGAAACCCAGTTTTCACAGGTAATTGCCAATTTTTATATTTTATTTTTGTTAGTGGAAGTTACAAATGACTACTGGTGTGGATTTAAAAAACTACCAACTAATATTTTTCAAATAAATATTGATATTCGTCAAAAAAGGTGTTAGAATATAGTATGTTTTATGAAAACCCCGAAAAGGGGAAACCTTCAATTAATTAATAGGAGGAAATTTCTTATGTTTAGCAAAGAGAAATGTCAACGGCTTTTAAGAGCAAAAAGCATGATGCCTGGTGCAATAAAAACCACTATATCACCTGATTCTTCTTTGGAGATTCCATTACCTCCAATTGATAAAATTGTAGATGAAATGCTTAATAATCTAAAGCAGCAAAATCTTGATGTTGAATTAGTCGCACCTGAAGATGCTAATTGCATTATTCATGTAATTTGCCACTGTAATTTTATCAAAAATAATGAAATTTGTTGGCCATATGTTATTAGAATTTATGTAAAAAAATTTGGACAAATGCGTGCTTTAGATACAAATATCACATATGAAACATACCTGGCAAAAGTTTCTGCTTTAAAAAAACTTGGCATTTATAAAGACCCTTATAAAGGGGAATACTTTGTTAAAATTGTCTAACACAAAAGGGCCATATGAATTAAAAATCATATGGCTCCTTTTTTATATTAACTCTACATATTTTTTACTCTCAATACTCTTAAAGCATTTATTATTGCAATTATAGAAACTCCCACATCAGCAAATACTGCTTCCCACATAGTTGATAAACCTATGGCACTCAATATTAAAACAAGTACTTTTACAAATATTGCAAACACAATATTTTCTCTAACAATTCTCATTGTTTTCTTTGATAAATGCATAGCATTTACAATTTTTGATGGTTCATCTGTCATTATAACAACATCTGCTGCTTCTATTGCTGCATCAGAACCTAAACCTCCCATAGCAATTCCTATGTCTGCTAATGCTAGTACTGGTGCATCATTTATTCCATCTCCAACAAATGCAAGTTTTCCTTTTTCACTTTTCTCTTTTAATAAACTTTCCACTTTTTCCACTTTTCCATCTGGTAATAGTTCTGTATATACTTTATCTAGTCCTAATTCTTTTGCTACATGTTCTCCAACATTTTTTCTATCACCTGTTAACATTACTGTTTCTTTTATGTTATTCTTTTTTAAGTCTTTAATTGCCTTTTTAGAATCTGCTTTTATTTTATCTGCAATTAGAATATATCCAACATATTTTTGGTCTATTGCTACATAAAGAATAGTTCCTATATCTTCACATTTAGTAAAACTTATTTGTTTTTCATTCATTAGTTCTTCGTTTCCTACTAATACTTCTTGCTCTCCTATTTTTGCTATAACTCCACGTCCTGATAATTCTTCAGTTTTTATTATTTGTTTTTCGTCAATTTCTTTATTATAAGCTCTTTTTACAGATTGTGAAATTGGATGATTTGAATAGTTTTCTGCATATGCAGTTATTTTTAAAAGTTCTTCTTTTGTTATGTCTATTGCCTTAACTTTTTGTACTTCAAATACCCCTTCTGTTAGTGTTCCTGTTTTGTCAAATACTACAATTTCTGTATTTGCAATTGCTTCTAGGTAGTTACTTCCTTTTATTAAAATTCCCATTTTAGAAGCTCCTCCAATTCCTCCAAAAAAGCTTAGTGGAATTGAAATTACTAATGCACATGGACAAGATACTACAAGGAATGATAATGCTCTATATAACCAGTCTGAAAATGTAGCTCCTTCTACTACAAGTGGTGGAATAATTGCAAGCAATACAGCAATTATAACAACTGCAGGTGTGTAATATTGAGCAAATTTTGTTATAAAATTTTCTGATTTTGATTTTTTGCTACTTGCATTTTCTACTAAATCTAGTATTTTACTTACTGTTGATTCTCCATATTCTTTTGTTACTTTAATTTTTATAACACCATTTAAGTTTATACAACCACTTAATACATCTTCTCCTTCTTTTACATCTCGTGGTAATGATTCTCCAGTTAGTGCTTTAGTGTCTAAACTTGATTTTCCTTCTAGTACCAAACCATCTAAAGGAACTTTTTCCCCTGGTTTTACTATAATTGTTTCTCCTATTTTTACTTCATCTGGATCTACTTTTTGAATTTTGCCATCTCTTTCTACATTTGCAAAATCCGGTCTTATATCCATTAAACTTGATATTGATTTTCTTGATTTATCTACTGCATAACTCTGGAATAATTCTCCTACTTGATAAAATAACATTACTGCAACTGCTTCTGGAAATTCTCCTATTCCAAATGCACCAATTGTTGCAACTGTCATTAAAAAGTTTTCGTCAAATACTTTTCCTCTTGTGATATTTCTTACTGCTTTTCTTAGTATTTCTAGTCCAACAATTAAATATGCTATTATGAATATTCCATCATTAATCAATTCATTATTAAAGTTTGCTAATATTGCTACTATAAATAATATAAGAGCTATTATAATCTTAATCCCTTTTTTTCTCATTGTTTTCGCCTCCTATATTTCTTCTAAAGTTACATCAGGCTCTTCTTTTTTTATTAATTTTTTTACTTTTTGCAATATTTCTTCTTTTCTTGTTTCGTCATATTCAAGTTCCATTCTTTCTGTCATAAAGCTTATAACTGCTTCTTCTATTCCTTCTACTTTCTTTATTTCTCTTTCTAATTCTGCTGCACAGTTTGCACAGTCTAATCCTTTAATTTTAAATTTACACTTCATAGCTATTCCCCCTTATTTTTTGTGTTCTATATGTTCTATACCTACTTCAAATACTTGTTTTACATGTTCATCATCTAACATATAAAATACTTCTTTTCCAACTTTTCTACATTTTACAATTCCACTTCTTCTTAGTGTTCCTAATTGATGTGATATTGATGATTTACTCATTCCTAATACATTTGCAATATCACATACACACATTTCATTTTGGTCTAAAGCAAATAATATTTTTACTCTAGTTGTATCTCCAAGAATTTTAAAAAATTCTGCAAGTTTGTTAAATAAATCTTGCTCTGGCATATTCTTTTTTGTGCTATCTACTACATCTTGGTGAATTACATTACAATCACATATAAATTCATTTTTAGACATTTGTTTTACCTCCTCTATTTTGAATTTTTGGCTAATAGTTGAGTGTATACTCAACTCTAATTATATTATATATGAATGAATACTCAACTGTCAATACTATTTTAAAAAAAAGTTATATTAATATTTAAAGACAAGACCCAGATTGTTACACCCTAGCTATGTTTTGTCTAAAAATATTAATATAACTTTTTTATTTATTCTTGATTTTTATAGTTCGCAAACCAATTCATTCATCAAATCATGTACTGATATGATTTCTTTTACTTTATCAACATTACTACCACAAAATACAAGTCCTTCATTTATATTGCCTTTAACAGCATTTATTAATGCCTTTGTTATACAATATGGCGTTGTTGCCACATTACAAGTTTTAATACAATTATAACATCTATCTATATGACATTTCTCGTTTTCTGTTTTTTGTATAAATTTATTATAAATTGCTCTTCCTGGCATACCAACAGGACTTTTAATTATTTTTACATCTTCTTCTTTTGCATTCACATATGTTTTTTTAAATTCCTCTGATGCGTCACATTCATTTGTTGCAACAAATCTTGTTGCCATTTGTACTCCTGAAGCTCCTAAATCTAAGAACTTTTTAATATCTTTACTGTCCCAAATTCCTCCAGCACTTATTACTGGTATTTCTTTTCCTGTTTCTTTTTCTACACCTTTTATGTATTCTACTATTTTAGAAGTTATATCTTCTAATTTAGGTTTATTTTCTTCATCTAGTTCTTCTCTTTTAAATCCTAAATGACCACCAGCTTCTGGTCCTTCTATAACTATCATATCTGGAACATAATCATATTTAGTCATCCAATGTTTTACTATTAGTTTACAACATCTTAAAGATGAAACAATTGGTGCTATTTTAGTAATTGTTCCTTTAACATATTCTGGCAAATCTTTTGGAATTCCTGCTCCTGAAACTATTAAATCTATTTTTTCTTTTACACATGCTTTTACTAGTGCTGCATATTCCTTCATTGCTACCATTATATTTACACCTAGTATTTTATCTTCTCCTGCAATTTCTCTTGCCATTTTTATTTCTTTTTTTATTGCTCTTAAATTTGCCTCCATTGGATTTTTGTTAAAATCCTCTTCTTTATATCCTATATCTGCACAAGAGATTATACCAATTCCGCCTTCTTTGCTCACTGTTCCAGCAAGCTTATGCATTGATACACCTACTCCCATTCCACCTTGAATTATAGGATATTTTGATTCTTTGTTTCCTAATTTTATGCCTTTCATATATTTCCTCCTAAGTTTCCTATTTTTTACATATATTATATCACTTTAACTTTTTTATCAAGTATTTAAAAAAAATTAGACTAGTCGTTCAACTAGTCTAAATATTGTTTTAATTTCTCTAAATTATCTGTGATATCTTTTTGCCCCAAATCATACATTTCTTGAATTTTATCACAATCCTTTTCAACTCTTTTGATTTTTATTAATTTAGATGGTCTTATTAAAAACACTTTTCCTTGTTTTTCTAATTCCTCTACTTTTTCAACTTCTTCATTATATTTTTTATATCTGTTTTCTATTGTTTCTACAAATTTAGGATATTATTCCATCTATTTTTATGTTGTTTTCCATAAATACATCTAAAATTCCTGCTGTATATAGTCCTCTCATTCCTCCGCCTTCTAGTAATAATCCTGTTTTCATTTTATTTCACCTTCTATTTATATACTTATATACAAAATACTGCATACAATGGTACAGATTTTATGTTATTTTCATATCCAAAATTTTTTTCTGAAATTCTTATTGCAAATTTTGAATTATATTTTTTCATAAATACATCTAAACTTCTTGCTTTTGTATGAATACTTGTTTTTACTTCTATTGGAACAACTTGCATACCTTTTTGAATCATAAAATCTAGCTCTGCTTTTCCTTCTGATTCCCAATAATATGTTTCATATCCTTTTATTCTTAATTCATTTGCAACATAATGTTCTGTAAGTGGTCCCATAGATATCATTGTTGGTTGTGTTGATAAATCTATTTGGTATAATGGATATCTTGCTTTATTAACAAATAGTCCAACATCACTCATATATAACTTAAATGATGATAAATCTTTGTGCATTTCTAATGGAATTTCCGGATTAGTTTTATATACTTGATTTACAATCCCACTATTTTTCAACCACAAAATTGCTTCTCCAAATATACTAGATGTTCCTCCTTTTGAAATAACTTTATACTGAAATTTTTGATTTTCTTTTGCTAATTGAACTGGAATTGAGTCAAATGCTGATATTATTCTATTTGACAAACTATTATCTGCATATTTGGTCATATCTCTTTCATATGATTCTAATATTTGTGATTGTACATCTATTGCAGAAATTGTTTTTTGTTCATCAAGATAAATTTGAACAACTTCAGGCATTCCCCCAACAATTAAATATGTTCTATATAATTTAAGACATAACTCATGAATATCTTTATCGACTCTTTCGTTATTATTAAAATGATTTTGAATTTCTTCAATTAAACTTTCTCTACCAATTGCAGTTAAAAATTCTTTGAATGATAATGGATACATGTTTATCATTTGAACTTTTCCTACAGGAAATGAATATTCTTTCCTATTGATTGCTATTCCAAGCAATGAGCCTGCTGCAATTATATGGTATTCTTTTGCATTCTCATAAAAGTATTTTAATGATGTTAGCGCTCTTTCGTTTGCTTGAATTTCATCAAAGAAAATCAGAGTTTTTCCAGGAATAATTTTTTCACCATAAAAAAGTTCTAGTTTATTAATTATATATTTTGCATCTATGCTGTCTTCAATTTGTGAGCTAATTTCTTTGTTAGTTTCAAAATTTACATATATCAAATTATCATAATATTCTTTTCCAAATTCTTTTATTATATAAGTTTTTCCTACTTGTCTAGCACCGTGAATTATTAGTGGTTTCCTATTCTCTGAATTTTTCCATTTTATTAAATCATTTAAAATTTCTCTTTTCATAGAAAATCCTCCTTATAGCAATTATACCTTATAAGTTCAAAAAAGTCAAGTTGTTAAGATATTTTTCGTAACTTATGTCGTGAAATATAGAACTATCTATACTTCTATATAAATAATATCAGAAATATTTATATTTTGCTTTTGGTCAATTTGAATTTTCTTTTTTATATAATCTATATTGGTTATTATACCACTAATTTCGATATATTTCATGTTTTTATAAAATTTTATTCTAACTTTACTTCCCATTTCTATTTTATTAAAATTATTATTTAATTCTGCAAGAATTTCTTCAGATAATTCAATTTTTTCTTCATGTTCTATTTCTTTTTCTCTTAATGCTTCTTGAAGTCCTTTTAGTGCATCAAATGGAAGAAATTGTTTTGCTCTACTAACCACCATTATGACCTCCTATTAATTTGTTTCTAAGTATTGTTGTTGCTCCTTCTTGTAAGTCCATTCCTCTAACAACACTGTTTTTTCCCATTTTATTTTTTATGCTACACATTGTAAGTTCCAGTTTTCTTTCTCTGTCTAATTTTTCTTGGTCTGTAAATAAACTTAGCTGTACATTATCTGCTTTCATTACATTTGCAAAGTTTATTCCTATTCTTCTAATTGCAAATTCTCTATTTGTTGTTTTATCATATATGTTTAAAAATTCTTTTAACAGTTCTGAATATACATTTGTGCTATTAGATAGCTTTTTCATCCCTCCTGTTGCTTTTATAATATCTTTTGAATAGCCTATATAAAGTTGTACTGTGTCAGTTATTAAATTATTTTCTACAAGTCTTAGGCTTCCCAATTCTATCATCTCTTTTAAAACTAATCTTGCTTTTATAAATGAATAATCTTCAAATAAAACTTGACTATTAGAGATTGAATTTGTTTGTGGCTTATATGCTTTAATATCAGCAATTGTACAGCTTTCTCTTCCCCAAGAATGGTCAATTAAGTATTCTGCATTTACCCCAAATTCTTTATATAATTTTTTGGTTTCTGTATGAGCAATATCATACATATTAAATATTCCCATTTTGTTTAGTCTTCGTTCTATTCCCTTTCCTATTTGCCAGAAATCTGTAAGAGGTTTATGTTCCCATAATTCTTTTTTGTATTTTTCTTCGTCTAGATAACCTATATTACTTGGATTGTGTTTTGCTGTAATATCAAGTGCAATTTTAGCCAAATACATATTTGTGCCAATTCCTGCTGTAGCTGTTATTCCATATGTGTTATATATGTCTTTTATTATTTTTTGAGCAAGCTCTACTGGAGTTAATTTATACATATTTAAATATTTAGTAGCATCCATAAAAGCCTCATCTATTGAATATACATGTATGTCGTCTTTGGAAAAAAATTTAAGATAGATTTCATATATATTTGCTGAATATTCTATATATTTTTTCATTCTTGGCATTGCAATTATATATTTAATTGTTGGTGGAATTTCGAAAATTCTGCATCTATTTTTTACTCCTAGCATTTTCATTTTTGGACTAATAGCTAAACAAATTGTTCCTTTTCCTCGCGTTGGATCTGCTACTACTAAATTGGTGCTAAATGGATTTAAACCTCTTTCAACACATTCTACAGAAGCATAAAATGTTTTTAAATCAATACATAAATAAGTTTTCTGCATTTCTTCCACACTCCAATTTTTTAATATTAAAGTTATTATAACACCTTTTTTATTATTTGTAAACATTTGTTTGTATTTTAAGTTATAGAAATTTCTTCCATATTTGGATTATTTTGTTTTAAATTTTTATAAATTATTAATCATAAGAAAAACTTAAGAATTATTTAATATTCTCTTAAAACTCTTTTTTTAAATTTTATGTATAGATTATACTCCTGAAGATTTAAGAGAAAAATACTATCCTGTAATGAATTACGAAAACTTTTCACGTGAATTATCTTCTACTTTTGGAATTAAGAATTCGGATTTTTATTATGATTCCACTCATTTGTCAAATAATAAGATAATTGAGCATTTAAAGACAAATAGACCTATTGTTGTTTGCGTTTGGAATAAACCTACTGATAATCGTTGGACTACCGCTTCTCATTATATGGCTCTACTTGCTACTGATGGTAATGACATGGTGTATGTTTCTAATCCTAATGGATTAGAAAATGATAGTAAAAGTTCTGGCTGGTATGATATTGATGAAATCACTCCATATCTAGCTAAAGCCTTGTATGTTGAGGATTTTTAGTTTGCCTAATATATCCTATAATTGTGCCTATTACGAAGCCAATAAATATTCCTGAGTAAATCATATCAAATAAATTATTTGTGATAGGATTTACAGTTCCATACATTGTAAATCCTATTCCACAAATAGTCATAAGAAGCATATTGTATTTTGGAATAACATTACTAATTTTATGATGTATTATTTTTTCTTTAATTAAATATACTATAGTTCCAATATAAATAGAACCTGCTATTCCAACAAGTGTAAACATTTCCCAAGAAGCCATATTAGTGTAACCTGATTTGACTAATCTTATTATATAATATGTAGCATTCATTGCTGTCATTATTAATACCGGATTTAATACTGAAAATATGTATCCTTTTGATATTATTGAACTAATAAGCATACAAATTGCCCAAAATGTCATAGATTGTGTTATTTTTATTAACCAAGGTATGTCAAGTATTAAAGCAAATTCTGTGATACTTCCCAATATTAATCCTATTATTAATGATATGATTACATTTTTTACTATATTTTTTATTTTCATTTATGCCTCTCTTTTATTTTAATTTTTTAGAAAATTTAGTCATTATATTTTTTCCATTTTCAGCAGTATGCTCAAAAAATGAGCATACTGAATATTTGTTTTTGTATATAACTATTTCTCTAAAATCTTTTTTGCATATGAACATTCTGCTATAACTTTTTTGTTATTTTCTTTTGCATTTTCTATAACTTTCTCAACTAGTTTTCTTGCAATTCCTTGTCCTTGATAAAAATTATCAACTTCTGTATGCACTATATTCCAACAGTTTTCTATTTCTATAAAATCACATTCTCCTATTTGAATATTATCATCATATGCAACAGATTTGTTTTGTTCTTTAATAAAATCTATTTTAATCATAACATTTACTCCTTTTACAATTTATCTTTCCATTTCATCATCTTGCCTAGTTTTATTTCTTCCTAGCCTTTTTATGATTTCATCTATATCTTTTGGGAGTAATCCTTCTCCAAAATTATGCCCATTTCCATTAGATATTTTTACTAATTTTTTCATTAATCCTTCATCATAAGACTCAAAAATTTCATCATCTAGTATAACAAAATCTTCTACATTTTGATTATCTGCTAGCCATTGCTTTATTTCTAATCCTCTCTCATTTCTTATATATGGAGTTGAGTCTGCATAAATTCCATAAGTTATTAGTAATTTTATTAGTTCTTGTGCCATTTTGGTAAGTCTCCAAGACGAAGTTAATACAACTTTTGCGTTGGTTTGAACTATTGCTTGTCTTAATAGTTTTATCTTTTCTACATCAACATGTTTTTCTATTCCTTGTATATTAGATTTTATCGTTCTTTTAATATATTCGTCTGAATTTAATACTCCATCAACATCTAAAAATATTACTTTCATTATTTCCTCCATTTTTTCTCCATATAAAGACTCTCTATAATGTTAAGCTTTAGTCTAAATGTTTTACTAAAAAATATTTAGTAAGTTTTGGTTCTTTTTTATTTTCTCTCATAAATTCAACTTTATATCCACATTTTTTATAAAATTCAGGTGCTTGAAATTCATAAGTAGTTAAATTTATATTTTCAAAATTTTTATCTTTAGAGTAATTTTCAACCGCTTCCATAAGTTTTGTTCCAACATGTTTATTGCGATATGGCTCTAGTATGATAAGATCGCTTATATGAACTTCTTTATAATATGAATGTCCTGTTATTATTCCTACAATTTTTTGACCATCTTTGGCAAGAAAATTAAATGGTGTATAATTACAAGATATATCATTTTTGGTTGCATAATTGTTAAATTCGGTATCTATTAAATTATAAAGTTCTTCATTTAAGCTTTCTGTATATTCAATATTTAACATTGTTATTCTCCTATATTTCAACTAAATAAATGTATAATTTTAGTTGCCACTTTTTTCACAAAAGTTTCATCATGTTCTACAAAAATAATAGTAGGTTTGTACTTTAAAATAGCTTCTTCTATTTGTATTCTTGTTAAAATATCGATATAATTTAGTGGCTCGTCCCATATATAAATATTAGCTGATTCTGTAATACTTTTTGCAATTAAAACCTTTTTCTTTTGTCCCTCACTCATTTGACTAATGTCTTTATTAAATTCTAAATTCGAAAATCCCATTTTAGATAGCATTGATTTAAATACACTTTCATCAATCTTGTTTTGAATTGCAAATTCTTTAAGTGTTCCTTTTAAATCTTCTGTGCTTTGTGAAACATAAGATATTATTAAGTTATTTGCAACTTTTAAGTTTCCAGCATACTGTATTTCTTTTCCCATGATTAATTTTAAAATACTTGATTTTCCTATACCATTTCTACCTGTAATTGCTACTCTATCTCCGTTTTTTATCTCAAATGATACTTTATTAAATATAGTTTTTTCATCGTAAATAATTTGTAAATCATCTGCTATTATTAAAGGATTCTTTTTACTTTCTAATGGAATTATTTTCAAACTATCATTTCTATCTATATTGTTTAATAGTCCAGATTTTTGCTCTATTTCTTTTTCAATTCTTTTTTCCATTACTTTAGATTTTTTCATCATTCTAGCTGATTGATGTCCAACATAACCTCTGTCTATTTTAGAACCAGAATTTGTAGTATTGTATTTTGATTTTTCTATTTGTTCTGACCAATTCGCAGTATTTCTTGCTGCTATTTCTAATCTGTTTATGTCTTTTTTTAATTTTTCATTTTGCATTAATTCAAAGTTATCTTGCCTATCTTTATTTTCTTGCCATGAAGAAAAATTTCCTTTTTGAATATCTATATTTGTATTATTAATTGAAATTATGTGGTCTACAACTTTATCTAAAAAGTTTCTATCATGAGATACTAAAATAAATCCTTTTTTCTTTTCTAAGTATTCTACTAGATTTTCTCTTGTTTCACTATCTAAATGATTTGTAGGTTCATCTATAAGTAAGAAATTGTTTCCTTTTAAAAATAAACTAATTAAAAGAATTTTTACTTGTTCTCCTCCACTTAATACATTAAAATTCCTATAAAGAATTTCTGGGTCTGTATTTAACAAATTTAACTCTTTAATAATTTCCCAGTCTTCTACATTTGGAGCTATATCATTAACTATTTCTATTGCCATTTTTTCTTTGTTTTTTACTTCAAATGGGAAATAGTCAAATTCTACACTTTTAGATATTGTTCCTTTATATTCATATTCTCCTAATAATAGTTTTAAAAAAGTTGTTTTTCCTTTACCGTTTCTGCCTATTAATCCTAGTTTCCAGTCTGTATCTATATTAAATGATACATTTTCAAATACATTATTTAAGCTTCCTTCATATCCAAAAGTTAAGTTGTTTACATTTATTATTGACATTTTTCCCTCCTGTTCTATTGTTTTTCCATAACATTATATACTACTTTTGTATTTCAGCAATTATACTATCTAAATTTGAGAAATCAACAAAGTTAACTTTTTGATTATATGTTTCTATCATTGCTCTATTTTCTGCTGTTAATTTTTCTTTAGGTATTTTTTTTATTGCATTATAAAGTAGTTTCATCATTGTTTTATGGGCAAAATTTAATTTTGAATAATCAATTCCACCTCTCAAGCAACAAATTTTTGCTTTTTCAAAAATTTCTTTTGATATTTGGCTTTTTATATTATTTCTTATATTATCTATATTCTTTTCATCTGTTGGATCGGCAAGTCCAACTGTTATAATAATAATATTTTTATTTGATATGTTGTTTAGTTTCTTTAATGTCTTAGACATTCCTAATACTCCACCAGCATACAAACCACCTAAATAAATAATGTTATTATAATTATTTATTTCATTAACATTTTCATAGGATATTGCTTGTATATTAGTTCTTCTTGAAAGTTCTTCAGCATATTGTTTTGTTGTTCCATAATGAGAGCCATATATTATAATACCATTCATAAGCATCCTCCATATTTCATATTTATTGTTTAAATGCATTCTATTTTCTTATTAAACTGTTTTTCAAACCATTTATTCAGTTGTCTTCTACTTTTAAAAATATGTACTTTGTTATTATCAACTTGACATAGCATTTTTAATATTCCCTTTCTTTTATTTTTACGCCAATTTACAACCCACCAAAAAAATTCCCAATTCATTTGTTCTTTACATCCAGGAATTTCTTCTTTTTCTTTTCCTTGATTTTTTATATATCTTCTTAACACACCAGATATTTGGGCAAACCATGAATAATCTAAAAATATAATAAAATCAGAATTTTTTAGTCGTTGAAGTAATGTAGAATTATATGTTCCATCCATAATCCATTTATCTTCAGACATTTTTTCTAAAATTATTTTATCACGTTCTTTTTTATCTCTAGCTTTCCAATTGCTAAAATAATTAATTCCATCAAGATGGTAAACTGGTAAATTCAGCTCTTTTGCCAAATTATTAGCAAGTGTTGTCTTACCTGTTCCACTACAACCTATTATACATATTTTATTCATATTAATTTCTCCAATTCATCTACTATGTATAAATCTACTAGCAAATATGTTATGTCTTTATATTAACACATAAGAGAGCAATTATCAATATAATTACTCTCTTTAAAAATGTAATTTATACTTATTCTTCAAATTGTACCTCATTATCTTCTTGTATTTCAACTACATTTGTTTCGCTTCCTTCATCAGTACCTATTTTATTAAATGACACAAAGGAAATTATCATTAAAAATACAACTGCAATAGCTATTACTATTAAAAATATTCCTAATCCTTTCAAAATTTTTATTACTAATCCTGCTAGTTTTTGTGAATTAGTATTATTTATATTTTCATCGTTATTTTTATCCTTAATAAGTTCGTCTAATGTAATATTAAATATTTCGCTCATTTTTATTAATTTGTCCATTTCTGGAGTTGTTTCTCCTAATTCCCACTTACTTACAGTTTGTCTTGCTACATTTAATTTGTTTCCTAGTTCCTCTTGTGAAAGCCCCATCTCTTTTCTTAATTTAATTAATTTTTCATTAAATTTCATATCAAATCAATCCTTTCATTATTTCATATAAAGAGCCTCTTTAATTATTAATATAATTATAATAATTTTTAGCACTTATATCTACCATTTGGAACAGGAAATTTGTCACTTAAACATAACATATCCATTATAAATTAATATTTTCATAATATATACCTATCTTAACACAAAAGAGAGTAATTATCAATATAACTACTCTCATATAAATTGTAATTTATATGTTACTTAATAATTTTTTCTATCTTAGTATATTCATCTTCAGTTACTTGATAAATACCATTATAAGGTTGCTCAATATAATATTGATTGTCTTTTTTATAAATATAAGCTGATTTATAATTTCCAGAATTATTTTTTAATTTAACAAAATATAATATGTCAGGATTAACTGGAATATCATTTACACTTTCTATACTAGTTTTTTTATTTGCAAAGACCTCATAAATTTCTTCTATTGTTTCTTCATCTTTGAACTCTTTTTCATTATCATATTGAGCTAAAGTATCTATTGTTATACTTGATATTTCCTCTAGTTCAAACAAATTAATTGCATATTCCTTGTTTTTATTTAATTCTTCTTCAAATTCTTTTTCATATTCTTTCATTTCTTCTTCAAAGTCATTGTAATCCATAAACCAGCTACCTATCTTTATGTCATCATATCCTGCTAATGTGTGGAAATCAATTACTTTGTATCCTATTCCAAAATACTCTATTGTTCCACCATCTGAAATAATGCCTGCTAGATTTTTTATACAGAAAATAGGCTTTTCTTGTTTCTGTACTCTATTATAATCTACTGTAAAAAATACAACTCCTAAAACAACTATTATTCCTAAAATAA
>CALXEV010000027.1 GCA_944387425.1 uncultured Clostridia bacterium | reverse complement strand
GTAAAATCTATAGTAGCTTCATATCCTGGTGTTGGATTGTTTTCTTCTCCTCCATAGCCTTTTACACTTTGTAATACATCCTTTCTTTCTACTCTTTTTATATTTGCATTTACTATTTCGTTATTTACTTTTACTTGTATTTTTGTATCTTTAACAGTTGTCATAAGCCAACCTTTTATTGTAAGTTGTTGTCTTTCTATATTTGCTGAAGGTATCGTATCTATTTCTATTCTTGATTTGTCTGGAATTTTAGGCACAATCTTTATTTCGATTGCTTCAATTCTTTTATTCTGACCTGTTGTTCCTACTTCTTCTCCATCATTTGCCCAGTCTTGCCAACCAACATCTTGTACATGTGCCCTATATTGAATTGAATATTTATCTGTTCCTTCTAATTTAATTTTTATTGCTTCTATTTTTAGGTTTTGACCTGTTGTTCCTGATTGTTCTCCTTCTTCTACCCAATCTTCCCATCCAATGTCTTGAACATGTGATTTATATTTTATTTTTACTCCTTCCGGAACATTTTTTCCGACTATTTTGATTGCTTCTATTTTCTTTAATTGTCCTGTTGTCCCTGACATTTCAGGTTGATTTTTGTACCCCATCCATCCAATGTCTTGAACATGTGTTGAATATCTTACAGTAAATTCTCCATTATCTATTTTATCAACTATTCTAATTTCAATTCCTTCTAATCTTAAATTTTTTCCTGTGGTTCCAGCAATTTCGCCATCTGTTTTCCAATCTTGCCAACCTTCACCTTGAATAAAAACTCTATATTGAATAGAATATTTTTCAATTTCGTTTGTATCATCTAATCTTATTTTAATCGCTTCAATTTTTTTATTTTGACCTGTTGTACCTGATTGTTCACCATTTCGTTTCCATTCACTTTCCCATCCTATGTCTTGTATGTGTGTTTGATATTCAACTTTTATTCCTTTTGCATTCTTTAGTTCTATCTCCATTGCTTCTATTTTAAGTCCTTGTCCTATTTTTCCAGATAAGTCTCCATCATAAAAATATTGTTCCCAACCTATATCTTGTACATGTGATTTATATTGAATTGTTACTTTTTTTGGAATTATCCTTATTTCAATCGCTTCAATTTTTACATTTTGTCCAATTACTCCAGCTATTTCGCCATCATTTTTCCATTCCATCCAGCCTATGTCTTGTACATGTGCTCTATATTCTACAGAATAATCTTCTGTTCCTATGAGTTCTATTTTTATTCCTTCCATTTTTCTGTTTTGCCCCGTTGTTCCTGATATTTCTCCATCAGATTTTAATTCTTGCCAACCTATTCCATTTAAATATGATTGATATGTAATACCAACATTTTCTGGTGCGTTTAATAATTTAATTTTCACAGCTTCTACTTTTTTGTTTTTCCCTGTCGTTCCTGATTGTACTCCATTAATCTTTGAGAAATCACCTTCCCAGCCTAAATCTTGGACATGTGAATTGTACGCAACATATATGTTATCATCTACTTCTTCTATATTTTCTGTTGCATTGCTAAAAGTAATATTCACAAATATTATTGTTATTAAAATAATTATGTAACATAGTTTTTTTAATTTTAACATTTTTTCTTTTCCCCTTTCATTTTGATTTTTAAAAATTTTAAATACCCTATTATTGGAAAGTGAAATAATACTATTTCTCTAACCATCTTTTTGCCTTGATTTTTTCCTACTAAAATTTCAAAATATTTTTTTATATCCCAGTTTACCTTTTTATTTTTTAAAATTTCTTCATAATATTCTTTAGCTTTTTGTATAAATTGTCTATCTTCTTCATTTGATACATATTTATTACACATTTTTATTCCATCAGCATATGCTCTTGTTATTGCATCTTCTCGATATTTTAAATATGATTCATAGCCACCACCATTTTTCTCTTTCCATTTATTAATATTTTGAGATAAGCTTCTTCCACCGAAGACATTTGTGTTATGTAATCTATAATCAAATAATGGTTCTTCTATATAACACATACCATTTCCTTCATTTGCTATAAAAGCTGCTAACCAATCATGTGCAATTGTCCATTTCTTAAATGGAATCATTTTATTTCTAACATCTTTTGTAATAATCTGAGAGCATCCAATTCCTACACATCTTGAAATAGCCAATTTGCTTTTTCCATTTACTAATGGTACATTTTTATATTTGAAATAACTTTCTTTTATTACTAGTCCATCTTCATCAATTTGCCTGCAATTGCAGTAAACCATATCAACATTTTCTTGCTTGATTTTATCTAAGCTTTTTTGCACTTTATCTAAATGCCATATGTCATCATGGTCACAAAACATGATATAATTTGCCTTTGATTTTTTAAGTAAAAATTCAAAGTTTTTGTTATATCCTAAATTTGTTTGCTGTAAAAAAAGCTTTATTCTATTATCCTTTTCTTCATATTCTTTTAGTACTTTTATAACATTTTTATCTTGAGAATTGTCATCACTTATATAGATTTTTAAGTTTTTATATGATTGCCTAAGTAAACTATTTATTTGTTTTCTAAGATATTTTTCGTTAGTGTTATATGTTGTGACTAATATATCTACTAATTCTTCCTCCATTTTGTTTCCTCTTTCTACATCTTATATACAATTCTAATTATAACATTGTTTCATTTTATTTGCATTATTTTTTTTGAATTTCTTGTTTTTTTGACTTTTTAGGCATTTTGGTGTATAATTTAATTATGCTAAGTAAGTAACTTAGTAAATTTTGAAAAAAGAGGTAACTAACTATGTATTATCCCAAAAACTATTCATGGTTCATCTCTCGTTGCTCGGGAGATACGGAACGGACTACCCACAGTAGCAGATGGTCTTACAACCCTCCCGCTGATAGCAGCCCAAAGAGCAATACGGTTGCTTCTAACCAAAGCAATCCGTTCAAAATTACTTTTTGGGATCACACTTGGATGAGGCCTTTTGTTGTAGAAGACCGTGAGGTTGACTTCAACAAAAAACTTCGTGAGGTCACCGACTTAAAGGTGACTAAGCCGGCCGGGTTGCCTTATTACCTCGAACTCGCAGGTCTTAAGTAATTTCTTAGCTTGCACATTAAAAGGGGCCGAAGTTTCGACTTCGGTCCCTTTATATTTTATATTCTTTTTCTAATTTTTCGTTAAAATATAATTTTGAAATTAATTTTAATTCTTCTAAAGCTTCATCTTTCAAATTAAATGAGTATAGTTTTTTAGGTGGAGACATTACTATATATTTTATTGCATTTATTGTACTTTCACTCATTTCTAAACAACTCTTATCTTGTTTTCCACAAATTTCACATTTAAACCCATTATCTTTTAAACTAAAATATTTTATATCTTCTTGTTGTTTACAGTTAACACATCCATCAATTCTAGGTGTAAATCCCAAAATGCAAAGTAGTTTTAACTTAAATGTACTTATTATTAAGTCCGGATTTTTATCTGTTTCTGATAAAACATATAATGTATTTAAAAACAATTGTAATATCCTATAACAATTTTCATTTTCTTCAGTTACATCTCTAATAATTTTAGTTATATATACTGCATTATTTAACTTATCCAAGTCTGTACGTAATTTGTAAAACACTTCAATTGTTTCACATGAATTAATATTATATGTGTTTGAACCTTTGTACATTAAATATTCTCCAAAACACAAAAACTGTGTACCTGCAAGTAAAGCACTTTTTTGTCTTCTTGCCCCTTTAGCAACACATGAAATTTTTCCAAGACCTGGTGTTAACATTGTAAGCATTTTATCATAATCGCCTAAATTGTTCTCCGATATTATTATTCCAGTCATTTTTATTGTTCCCACTTTGTTCCTCCGTTTGCTCTGACCATAATTCATCTTCATACTTCTTTGTCGCATTTTGTTCTAATATTTCTTTTTCTATTGATTGAATTTGTTTTAATTCTAAGAATGTGTTAACATCTCCTGTATTTTTAAATGCATCCCATGCTATTTTTTTAATCATAAGCTCACTTCCTCTAATTCTATCTTTCGCAATTCTTTCATAATTTATTCAAAAATATAAATATTAAATAAATAGCATTATTGTAGTTTGAAACGTTTTACTATATTATCATCATCTTGCCAGTCTTCTTTTACTTTTACCCATGTTTTTAAATTAACTTTTGTTCCAAAATTCTTTTCCATTTCAATTCTAGCTGACATACCTATATTTTTTAACATATTACCATTTTTTCCTATTATAATTCCTTTATGCGAATTTCTTAAACAATATATTGTTGCCTCTATATCATATAAAGGTTCTCCTTTTTGATTTTTTCTAAATTTCATTTTTTCTACTTCTACATAAATACCATGTGGTACTTCATCTTTCAAAAGTAGTAATGCTTTTTCTCTAATTGTTTCTTCAGCTAGTTGTCTCATTGTTTGATCTGTATATTCTTCTATATCATAATATGCAGGTCCTGGTTTTAAGTTCTTTTCTATTTCGTCTAAAATTATATTTCTGTATTTTTCTTTTAATGAAGAAATTGGAATTACAGCTTCAAAATTGTATTCTTTGCTATACATTTCAATAAGTTTTAAAAGCTTTTCTTTTTTTACTAAATCTATTTTATTTATTATTAAAATTGCTTTTTTATTAGATTCCTTGATTTTTTCAAGAATCTTCATGTCTCCTCTTCCAATTTCTTCACTTGTTGCTTCTATAACAAATAGTATTAGGTCTATCTCTGCTAATGTTGCAAATGATGTTTCTACCATTGTTTCATTTAATTTTGTTTTTGGCTTATGAATTCCAGGAGTATCTATAAATATTATTTGTGAATTTTCTCTATTTACAATACCTCTTATTGCTGTACGAGTTGTTTGTACTTTATTGGCTGTTGCTGCAATTTTTTCACCTACAAGTAAATTTATCAATGTTGATTTTCCTACATTTGTCCTACCTAGTATTGCAACAAATCCTGATTTAAATTCTGACATCTTATTTTCCTTTCATTTTGCTAAACTAATTCTTTTACTGTATATTCAAATACATTTATCGCTTTTGAAATCAATTTTGATTCAACTTCTTCATTTTCAAGCTTTGCTATTCTAATTACTTTTTTTGAATCTAATTTTACATCTGTATTGGATAAATTTGCAATTATTCTTGTATCTCTGTCCATTCCCACTGGTAATGTTTTATTTTGGTTATCATAATAAACACAATTTGTAAATGCTATTACATTTATTCCTTTTTTCAAGTTTATCCTATATAAATTAATTTTGTTATCTTCAGTTTTGTTAATTGCATCTTGTATTTCCGCTTCAGCATCTAAATTAAATATATTTATTTTATTTGCATCTATATTACCATCTTCTTCTGTCCACATATATACTGAAATATCTTCATTAAGTTTATTTTTTTCTAATGCTTCTTGTATTACTTTTATAGTGTTATTTAAGTCTGCCCTATAATTAACAGCTTTTGTAGATTTTGAAATTCTTAAAATAGAATATTTATTTTTTGGTTGCTCTCTGTGAGTTTTATTAGCTAATTTTTTTACTTTTCTAGTATCTTCAGATAGTCCTCCAAAAATATCTATTGCTTCTTCTTCTGTTATATCTTTGTCATTTTTTAAATCTTCTTTGATTTCTTTTAGCCATCTATCTACTTCTTTAGCTTCTGTTGTTTTAGTTTTTAGTTTATTCATTATCTCTATTTGATTTGTTGTAGCTAAATATATACAATCCAATTCATCTTTTGTATAAATTTCTTGTTGAATTTTATCCATGTTGATGCCAAATTCTTCAAAGTCTTCATCAAAGTCAAATACTTCTGAATGTGTTTTTACATTTATAGGCTCTTCTTCTCCTTCTTCTAAAGCTTGAACCTCATCTTTATTACTATATTTCCAAAATTCAAATATGCTTTTCTTATGTCTGTCTATTTCTTCTATATATGCTGTAGCATTTTCGATTTTTTTAAGCAAATTCACATTTTTCAATTTTATTGCATTTATATCCATAATGATATTTTTTAATTCATTTTCTTTTTCTAGTATTTTTTTACCTTTTTCTAATAATTCATCTAATGTATACTGTTTTTTTATGTTTTCTTCTATTTCATCATTTTGAATAATTTCCAGTTTTTCTTCTGTTTTTGGTTTTGTTACTTCTTTCTTGTTTTTTGCTTTTTTTCCATATTTAAAATAATATTTTACTTTTCCGAAGAAACTTTTTTTACATTCTAAAAATGTAGAAATTTGTTTTTCTTTACTTAAATATTCTACTTCTAAATTTTGAGACTGTTCTTTAAATTTTTCGAATTTTTGAATTGCATCTTTTTTATCTTGTTTAATTTTTTTCTCTTTTTCTATAAATTTTTTATATTGCTCATTTATCCAGTCACTTAAATCATCATATTTTAGCTGTTTTCCTTCATAATAGAATTCTAATTCGGCTTGTTTGTCTATTTGAGTTTCAAATTTGTAATATGGTAAAAGTTCTGATTGCAATATAAACAATGCTTTTACTAATTTAAAAAACTTATTTGCCTCTATTTGATTTGAAAGTTTAACTTTATATTCAGATTTTATTTTATTATATATTTCTGTTTGCCCTACTACTTGCAAACTTACTTTTCCATTTTTGTCATATACTTCATATATTGATGGCCAATCATTTGTAAATACCCATAAATAATTTTCTAGGCTTTGAATTTCTGTTTTATTTAGTAATTGTTTTGAATAGTCTGCATTTGTGATTGGTACAAATATTTTACCTGCCTTCTTTTTTTCTAGTTGTTTTTTCAATACATAAAAAAATGTTGAATAATCTTTATCTTCTATTGGTACTATCATAAAATATTTATCTGTTGATTGTGAATAATATATTTGCCATAGATAATTTCCTGAATATCTAACTTTAAATGGTATTTTTTTGGTTAATGCTTGTTGTTCTTTTTCTATTTCTTCTATTTCTTCTATTTTTACTTCATTTAACATTCTTAAAAATATCTCACGGTTCTCTATGTCGTCTTCATTGCTTGGTTCTAAATATTCTATCAATGGTTTTGCTTGTGCATATTTATCATTTGTGTCATCTAGTCTATTTGTTGGTGATAGTAATATTTCGATTTCTTTTGGAGACACATATCTATATTGTCTGTATTTTTTTTCATCAAAACCAGTACTAGGCTTAAATTCTAAGTCTTCTACTAATTTTAGTGTCTCTGGTATTGCATCTAGGTCTAGTCCTATATATTCTAATTTTGCTTTTAATTGTTTGTCTTTAATGCTACTTTTCAAACTAGATTCTCCTTTCATAGATTTTCATATATATTGTACTATTCAACTAAAAAAATAGCAAGATTTTTTCTTGCTATTTTTTGATTTTTTTGGTACAAACGAAGCAGTTATTTACAAATTTTTAGCTCTCATAACAATTAATGTAAATATTAATGTATTTTATGTAAATTTCTAGTTTTTTCTAGTTGTTTTAAACTTTTTTCAGGTGTTGGCAAATCTTCTGGCATGGTTCCGTCCTGCTTCTTTAATAGCTTTTCTAACTATTTTTCCAATTTTATTATGAGTATCACAAGCTTTCTTTTCGGTATCAACTTTATCTCTTTTTAATCTCGACTCTGTCTGCGTAATACGAAATAGATTAGCTGCAAGTTCCTCACTCCCCATATTATCTAAAATGTCTTCTCTATATCTCAATCCTTTTCTTTTAGCAATATCGTCGGCTGTTTCGCCATTATACAAACCTTTATAACCACTATTATGAAATTTATCGAAGTTTTTAACTCCTGCGTTTTTCGCAGTTTGATTTAGAGAATAATTACCTTTTCTTGTCAAATCTCTTTGATAAAATCTTTTTTCATCTTCGGTTAATAAACTATATTCCTTTTCACTTATCTCTTGTTTCCTAGTTTGAACTGCAAAATATGTTTGAGCAAGAGCAATTACTTTTTTTCTTGTATCACCATTTTGTGCTATTAAATAACATGCATAACGAGTTAGTTTGTAATCTTCGATAAATTCTTCTTTTCCTTTACCAGAAATTATTGGCTTCCTGACATCAAGAAAGCAATCTTTTACTGAAATTTCACTATTTTTACACGCTATTATAGCTTTTTCAATAACTTTCCTAAAATTTTCCCATTTTGCATAATGTAAAACAGTCATAAGTTCTCTTGCATACCAATATTCAATTCCATTTTCATTAATGTGTTTGATATCTTCAAAAGTATGATTATCATATGTTTCTTTTCTTTCTAATTTATTCATATTCATCATCTCCTTTTTGATTATTAGCATTATATTATAGTTCTTTACAAATTGCAATGTTTTTACGAAAATTTGTTTTGTTTTTTATAAAAAATATACTTCACTTTTGTGAAGTATAAATTGGTAGCGAAGGGTGGATTCGAACCGCCGACCTGTCGGGTATGAACCGAATGCTCTAGCCAACTGAGCTACTTCGCCTTATTTGCTGAACATTAACTATTATAATAGTTATTACCATTTTTGTCAAGTATATTCAAGCAAATTTCTTAACTTTATTTTTCTAAATATATTTTTGCACCTATTTTCTTTAGTTTTTCTTCAATATTTTCATATCCTCTTAATATATAATGGATATTCTCTATCTGAGTTATACCTTTAGCATAAAGTGCTTCAGTCATCAAAGCCGCACCACCTCTTAAATCTGTTGCAACAACATTAGCACCTTGTATTCTTTTGGTTCCTTTAATTACTGCAGTTCTACCTTCTACTTTTATTTTTGCTCCCATTCTATTTAATTCTTGAACATATTTATATCTACTTTCAAAAATATTTTCTATTATCATTGATGTTCCTTTTGCGGTTGTTAATAATGCTCCAAATATTGATTGCATATCTGTTGGAAATCCCGGATATGGCATTGTTTTTATATCAACAGCTTTTATTCTTTTAGGTGCATTTATCTCTATTTCACTTTTTTCAATTTTTAATTTACAATTTGCTTCTTCTAATTTATTTAATATTGGAACTATATGTTCTGGTTGAACATTTGTAAGTTTCAAATTTCCAGCTGTAATTGCTCCCATCACTAAATATGTTCCCGCTTCAATTCTATCTGGCATTATATTATAACTTATCTCTGCTAATCTTTTTACACCTATAATTTCTATTTTATCTGTTCCTGCCCCTTTTATTTTTGCTCCCATTTTATTTAAATATTTGACTAAATCTTCTATCTCTGGCTCTTTTGCTGCATTTGTTATTACTGTTGTTCCTTCTGCTAGTGTTGCTGATAAGATTATGTTTTCTGTTGCACCTACACTTGGAAAGTCTAAATGTATCTGTGTTCCTATAAGTTTTTCTGCCAAACAATATATTTCTCCATATTCTTCTTTTATATTTACTCCTAATTTTTCAAATCCTTTTAAGTGTAAGTCAATTGGTCTTGAACCAATATCACACCCTCCTGGATATGAAAAACGTGCTTTTTTATATTTTCCTATTAATGCTCCTGCAAGTATTACTGATGAACGCATTTGTCTCATTAATTCATCTGGGATTTCATATGTATGAATTTTGCTTGTGTCTATTATAATCTTATTTTTCTTTTTTGTTACTGTTCCTCCAATTTTTCTTATTATTTCAAACATTGTATGTACATCTTGTATATTGGGTACATTATATAATGTTGTTTTTCCAGCATTTAATATGGTCGCTGCTATTACAGGTAATGCTGCATTTTTGGAACCGGAGATTTTTACTTCTCCCTCTAATTTATTTCCTCCTTGTATTATAAATTTTGACATATTTCCACCTCTTTTTCTTATTCTGCTATATTTTATGTAGTTTTTTATTAAGGTGTGAATTATGTTGATTTTTTATTTATTGTTGAAATTTTTAATAATTTATAGTAAAATTTATACTATATTATTAAAGGAGAATTTATGGAACAAAGTATAAAAAAAGAAAAGAAAAAATTCACAATTTTAGGATTTAGTATTTGGGAAATACTAACTTATTTTATAATATATAGTATTGCAGGATATTTTATAGAAACTTTTTTTGCATTAATTAGATATGGCGTACTTGAGAGTAGGCAAAGCTTTTTATATGGCCCTTTTTGTAGTATATATGGAGTTGGCGCTGTTGTAATGATAGTTTTCTTACAATACTTCATGAAAAATGTATTTACTCTCTTTGCTGGAGGATTTATTATAGGTTCTGTAACTGAATATTTAGTTAGTCTAATTGGTGAATGGATTTTACATGTAAAATGGTGGGATTATTCAAATATGCCACTTAATATTAATGGTAGAATTTGCTTTTATTACTCAATCTTTTGGGGAGTTTTAGCAATATTCCTAATGAAAGTAATTCATCCACATGTAAGAAATTTTATGGCATATACTTTAAAAAAACTTAATGGAAAAATAGTAAAAACAATCATATCTGTATTAATTATTTTTATGGCATTTGATTGTTTAATCTCTGGTTATGCTATTAATCTATTTACTATTAGAATGATAGCAGAATATGATTTAAATGTTGCTAATAAAGAAACAATAGAAGAATTAAATGAACTTATAAATGAAAGTGAATTTCGTAAAAAAATAATAAATACATTTTTTAATGATACAAAAATGGTTAAAACTTATCCAAATTTAAAAGTGCAACAAGTCGATGGTAGTATGGTTTATTTTAAAGATTTATTACCCCATATTAAGCCATATTTCTTTAAGTTTAGTGATCAAGATTTTTATAAATAAATTAAAATCCCCAGTTATACTGAGGATTTATTTTTTCACTAAGGACCATTTCTTCAAAATTTTGTCGTTGAGGTCCGTTACTATGGCAATTTGCCATCAAGGTCCGTCCCCTATGACAAAACTTCTTCTACTTTAGAAACAACATTGTCAACATTTAGTCCATATTTTGCCTTTACATCTGCAGATTTTCCTGACTCTGTGAAAACATCAGGAACTCCTACATATGCAAGTTTGGCATGATTTGGTCTTTGAGCTAATATTTCTGCTATTGCTCCACCAAGTCCTCCTAAAATTGAATGGTTTTCTAGTGTTACAATTCCTTTAACAGTTGATGCTAGATTATTTATTAAATCTACATCCATTGGTTTTACTGAAAAGATATTTATAAGTTTACCTTTATATCCTTTTTCTTTTAGTGCATCATAAGCTTTATATGCAACAGCTGTTGCTGTCCCCTCATATATAAGTGCAAAATCATTTCCTTGGTCATCTACTATTATAGATTTTCCTAATTCTGCATTTTGTTCTAAATCTACATTTGGTACAACATCTCTTGCAGCTCTAATATACACTGGTCCATCTGTTTCAATAGCTATTTTTATAGCTTGTCTTAATTCTTTTATATTTGATGGAATTAAAACTTTTAAATTTGGAATTGTTCTTACTAATGCAATGTCCTCATTTGCATGGTGTGAAGCACCATCTGGTCCATCATCCATGCCAGGGTGTGTTGCAATTAATTTAACATTTAAATTTGCATATGCAGCTTGACGTAATTGTGTCCATGCAGTTCCTGAAACAAACATTGCGAAATTTACATAGAAAGGAATTTGTCCTTCTGATGCTATTCCACTTGCAATTGACATCGCACTTGTTTCTGCAATACCTGTTTCTACAAATCTATCTGGAAATTTGTCTCTAAACTTTGCACTTGTTGTTGATTTTGCTAAATCACTGTCAATTACATATATTCTTTTATCATTTGCTCCATATTCGCAAAGAATTTCTCCAATTTTTTCACGTATTGAAATCATATCATAATCCATTATTGAATCTCCTCCTTTGCTCTTTCTAAATCTCTCATTGCTGTTTCATATTCTTCATCTAAAAGTGCCCCACTATGCCATTTTGGATTATTTTCCATAAATGAAACACCTTTACCTTTGATTGTATCAGCAATAATAGCTATTGGTCTATCTATTATTGTGTAAGCTTCATTTAATGCATTAACGACTTGTTGCATATCATTTCCATCAATGTGTATAGTATGAAAACTAAAAGCTTTAAATTTGTCTACAATTGGTTCTAAATTAATAACTTCATTAACTGGTCCACTAGAAGAAAGTTTATTATAGTCTAGTATTACAATTAAGTTATTTAGTTTATAATGTGATGCTTGCAATAAAGATTCCCATATTTGTCCTTCTTGCATTTCTCCATCACCAAGGATAGCATATACATGATTATTTTCATGTTCATGTTTCTTTACAAGTGCCATACCTACAGCTATTGATAATCCTTGACCTAAAAGTCCTGTTGTTGCATCTACTTCCTTTATATCAAGTGCATGTGGATGACCTTGCAAGCGAGAATTTACTTGTCTAAATGTTCCTAATTCTTCTTCAGAAATTATTCCTTTTGATGCTAATACTGCATATTGTGCTGGTACAGCATGTCCTTTAGACAAAACTACTTTACTTCGTTTTTCAGAACTAAAATCTACATCCATTTCATATATTGCTGTTAATATGTCTATTACAGATAATGAACCTCCTGGATGTCCGGCTTTTGCCTTATAAATCATTTGAACAATTCTTTTTCTATTTTCGTTTGCTAGTAACTCTAAATGTTTAATATCCATAATTTTTTCTCCCTATAAATTAAAATTTACCTGTTACAGTTCCTATTAATTTAAATATTATTCCTATTAGGTTGAAGTCTGTTTCTGGGAAGCTTGTTCCAGATAATCCTACACTTGTCATTATTGGGTATATTATAGCTGGTCCTACTGCAATTAGTATACCTGCTAAGAATGCTCCTACGATACATCCTTTCCATCCACCTGTTGCATTACCAAATACACCTGCTGTTGCTCCTATAAAGAAGTATGGTATTGCTACTGGTATAATTACTGTTCCTCCCATTGCTGCCATAATTCCCATACAAATTAATCCTGCTACATATGCTGATATAAATCCTAGAACTGTTGCTGTTGGTGCATATGGAAATACTACTGGACAATCTAATGCTGGTTTAGCATTTGGTATGAATTTCTCAGAAATTCCAACAAATGCTGGAACGATTTCTCCTAAGAACATACGAACACCTGTGATAATTCCATATAAACCTGCTGTAAATGTTAATGCCATTATTGCAGGATATACAAGCCAATGTACTCCTCCTGAAATTGCTTCTACTGCACCTCTGCCTGCTACAATTGCAGCTAGATAATAGAACACACCTACAGAAAGTGTAATTGATACAATATAATCTTTAAATATACTTAACCATCCTGGTAATTTTAATGATTCTGTACTTTGTTTTGGGTCTCCAACTTTTCCTCCAACCCATCCAGAAAGTGCATATGCAAGTGAGCAATAATGTCCAATAGCTATATCATCGCTTCCTGTAACTTTACGCATAAATGGTTGTGCAATTGCTGGATATAAGCAAGATGCAAGACCTACTATTAAAGCACCTATGAATACTGTTGGAATATCTCCTAGTCCTAATGCTTTTAATAATATTGCTACTAATGCTGATAAAAATAAATTATGTTGTCCTGTTAAAAATATATATTTGAATTTTGTAAAACGTGCTATTAATAGGTTCATTGCAAAACCTAATACCATTATTAATGCAATTACTGCTGGAAATAATGTTTGAGCTTGTGCAGTAACCGCTTCTGAAATTGGTGTTACACCAACTAATCCAAATGCATCTGAAAATAATATTTGAAATCCTGTTAGAGCCTCTTGTGCAGCAGAAGACCCTATATTGAATAATAAATATCCTACTATTGTTTTAATTGTTCCTGATATTACTTGACTAGCTTTTTTCTTTTGTAATAATAGTCCTATTAAAGCTATTAAACCTAATAGAAAAGCAGCTTGTCCAAAAATATCATATACAATAAAATTTAATATGTCCATCATATGTTTTTATCCTCCTTTATTTCTCATCTTTTGATTGTTCAAAAAATTTTTTTAGTTCATTAGTTAAATATTCTTCATCCATTATGTCCTTAACTCCTATAACATAGCAACCTGAATCTTTAAATTCATCTACTAAGTCACTCATTGTAATGATGACGTCTGGATGATGTCCCATAAAACCACTTAATACATCATGTTCTATTTCTAATGGAAAATTATTTTCTTGTATGATTTTTTCTAGTTTTATTTTTAACATTAATGAGCTTCCCATTCCTGTACGACACATTACTAGACCTTTCTTCATAAACTTTCCTCCTTTCTCTAATTGTCTACACCAATTATAGCATAAACTAATTAGTTTTCGTTTACTTTTATATAGTCTATAACTGATTTAGAATCTTTTGCATTTTTTAGTACATCAAAAAATTCTGGTTTTCCCAATAATTCAGATAAACTACTTAATGCACTTATGTGAGATTCCATATCAGTTGTAGCTAACATAAATATGTAATAAACTGGATCATTATCTTTATTTCCAAATTCTACTGGTGTTTTTAATGTAATTAATGATATTCCAGTTTTATTAACACCTATTTTATTTGTTGCATGTGGTAGTGCAACTCCTTTAGTTATAACAATATATGGTCCTAATTCTTTAACATTTTTTATTGCTTCTTCTATATATTGCTCATTTACTACTCCATTATCTTTTAATACTGTGCCTGCTTCTTTTATAGCTTCTTCCCAATTTGATACTTCGACATTTAATTTTATATATTCCTCTTTTAATACGTCACTTAACATATTCCATCCTCCTTATTATAATCTTATGTACAAATTATATTCAAATTTTTATTATTTTCTTTATCTTACATTAAATAATTTAATTTTACAAGAGAATTTTTAATTTTCATTAATATCTAATAACGAAAATAAATTTGACTCATTGTTTAATTCTTTTATATTCATTATTACTCCTTGTCCTGTTACAATACCGCCTTCATCTATAATTGCTTGTTTTATTGCACTCATTGTGTTTCCAGTTGCATATATATCATCTACTATATAAAACTTTTTATTTTCATATTTTTCATCTACAAGTTTTGGTAACTCTAATTGGTCTTTCCCATATTCTTTTTCATATTCAAATTGTCTTGTAACTGTTGATGGTGGAAGCTTTCCAGCTTTTCTAACTGGTATAAATCCTATTTTTAATCTACTTGCTATTGCTGCCCCAATTATAAAACCTCTTGCTTCTGGACCAACTATGTAATCTACATTTTTTTCTTTAATTTCTTCAATAAACTTTTCTATTATTTCTTCAAATGTATTTTTTTGAATTATTAATGGCATTATATCTATGAATTCAATTCCTTCTTTAGGGAAATTTTTCTCTGTGCGTATATTTAACTTAGATTTTAGTACATTTCTTAATATTTTCATATACATACATCCTTTTTTCTTTTATTATATTTCTATTTCGAGTTTATTATATACTAATTAATTTTTAAAAACTAGTATTTTATAAAAAATTTTTTCTATCGACAGGCTTCGACACACTTTTTATTTTTTATGTTATATATTAATTGTCGTGCACAATAAAAAAGGAGGATATTTTAATGAAAGAGAAAGACAAAATTGGTACAATCACAATTTCTGTTTTCAAAACTGATAACTTTTTCACATCTTTTGAAATAAAAACAGATAATGAAAATGTATTACCTGTTACTTATGTTATCGAAGATACTTTGAAAAAGTATTAGACATTAGTCTTTTATCAGTAATTTTTCTCTTTAAATGTATTGGTTAATTATTTTAAACTTATATAGATTTTTTGTTAAAACTTTTACAAATGAGGATGTTAAACTATTGAATAAAGTATTTTTTGATATAATTGAGTATTGTGATGCAAAAAAAGAGAGCTAGAAAAAAAGCTCTCTTTTATTTTTTTATTTAAAAATCATCTCTTGTTTTATTAAAGTCTGATTGTGCTTCATCAAATATTCCTAATATTTTGTCCCTAATTACTTCTTGAGAATATGTTCTTTGAGTATAATCAGCAATTTCATCATTATTAAATTGTAATTTATCATCACAAATATCTATAACTGCTGAACTTAAACCAGTAACTGTTCTCATATATCCATCAAAATATGTTCCTAAAGTTTCTCCATTGATTCCTAATTCCTCAGCCTTATCTAAAACAAATTTTGATTTTTCTTCTTTGCTACCAATCATTGAATATATTGCAGGCATTTTATCTAGTTTATTTACTGCATCCTCATTTAATTCAGCTGGTCTATCTGGTAGTGGTGGTACTAAAACTCCTAATTTTGTTACATAACTTTTTTCTTTATCAAATAAATCTTCTCTTTCAGTATTTAATATTCCTGGAATTCCTCCTGAGTTAGTTGCAATTACTGGATGTCCACAAGATGTACCTTCAATAACTACTAGTCCAAAAGGTTCATTTCTAGATGGTATTAATGAAACATCTGCTAAATTTTGTAACTTACATATTTCACTATGATTTTTTCTTCCTACAAAATGCGTATGTTTTAAACCTAATTCTTTAGCTTGTTCTTTCAATTTATCCTCTAAAGCACCAGAACCAACAATTATTGTTTCTATTTTCTTGTTTTCAGCTTTAGCACGAATTTCATACATTTTTGCTGCATCAAGTAAAGCGTCAATACCTTTAAAATCAGCAAATTTTCCAACAAATAGTACTAAGCTATCATAATCTAAATTCTCTTCACCAATTAGCTCAGGAATTATTTCTTCTCTTTTAACATCTTTATTTTGATGAAACACTTTAGCATCATATCCATTTTCTAATAGTCTTACTTTCTTCTCGTTTCCTGGGAATAAATAATTAAATTGTTTTTCTTGTGCATCAGAAATTACTATTATTCTTTGTGATTGTCTTGCAGATTTTTCAGCTTCTCTTTTATATAATTCATATAATGTTTTAGAATCATACAAACTGATTAATTCTTCCATCTCAGCTTTAGATATATCTAATTTCTTAGATTTTATAGCTGATTTTAATTCTCTCATAATTTCAGCTTTTGTAGTAGATCTTTTATATATTTCTTCAACAACTCTTATGTTTTCTAACATTTTTTTGTCATTAGCTTTTTTTAATTCTTCTTTTTTTCCTTCAATTTGTTCTTGTACACTTTCCAATTTATCACTTGCTTTTATATAGCCCATCAAATCTGTTCCATGTATTGTTAGTACAACTGGTTTATTGAAATTATTACATATACTACTAGTTAGCCAGTTGTGTTGAGCATGTATAATGTCTGGATTAAAATTTTGTACTTCTTCTCTTATTGCTTTTTCAAATGCTTTATTGTATGCTTCAATTTCTTCTAAACTTACATTCCAGAAATTTGCAGTGCTTTCTGTATGTGTAGTAAACATTAAATAATTGAATGGACATTGTCCCTCAATTTTTTCAGGGTTTTCGGTTTCTGCAGTAAATGGCACAACATGATATCTAACTCCATCTAACTTATCAAAGTCTGTTCTGTTATTTCCTGTTATTATTACTACTTCATCTCCATTTTCTACATAAGATTTAGCTTGTGTAGTAATTAATGCTCCACTTCCTGCTCCATGTGTTGGAAATGCTGTAACAATTAAAATTTTCTTTTTTGTTTTACTTTTTGTTTCCATAATAAAATCTCTCCTAACAAAATATTATATTATGGGCACATTCTATCATTTTTCAACAAAAAAATCAATTATAATTGAAAAATTTACATAGGTTCAAATAATTTAGTTATTTTAAAATAATTTCTTCTAGAAACACTGCTACTCCATTATCTTCATTTGATAACGTTATCTCGTCTGCTTTTTCTTTTACTTTTTCATTTGCATTTTTCATAGCTACACTAAGTCCGACTTTTTCAAACATTGATAAGTCATTAAAATCGTCTCCTATCGAAATTACATCTTTTAAATCTATATTTAAATATTGACACAGTTTTTCGATTGCATTACCTTTACTTGATTCAATATTTGCTACATCACAGTAAATAGTGTTGTCTCTTGGATAATTAGAATCTATTAAGCTTTTATGTCTGTTCTTTATTTCTACATTTTTGACTTTTTCTATTTTAGGAATTAAATTTTTTATTTTGTCAAAATCCTTATCTGCAATTATACATTGCACTATATCGTTTTTATAAACAAATTCATGGATATTTCCTTCTATTTCTTTTTCTTCATCATGTTTTGTTACTTTGTTAACTACTCTTCCTTCTCCAACATTCATTATGAATTGGGCATCAACTGAATTAGCTATTTCATATAGTTTTAGTATTGCTTCTTTATTCATAATATTAGAATATATTACTCTGTTTTCTTCATAATCATAAATGTTTCCTCCATTTGAGGTTATGATATATTTGCTTGCACAACACATTTTACTTACTTCTTCAGTGTATTTTCTAGGTCTTCCTGAACATAGTATGACTAGTATTCCTTTATCAGTTACTTTTTTTACTGTATCTATTGTTTTTTGAGATAATTGTCTATTATTATCTCTCAAGGTTCCATCTATATCGACAAATATTGCTTTATACATATTCTTTTCACTTCCTAACAAAATGATTATACAATATATCAGTTGATTTTACTAGCAAAACACAAAAAAATAGCAGATAATTTCATATCTGCTATTCTTGGCTCCTTTGCGAGAGGCGTTTTCGAAAAGTCTATCACAAAAAAAGTTCCTTATTTCCGTTTCAAATGTAGTTATAGCAATATATTGCAAGAAT
>CALXEV010000026.1 GCA_944387425.1 uncultured Clostridia bacterium | reverse complement strand
ACTTTTATAAATCAAAATTAAAGAATAAAAAATTTTTAATAAGTAAAAATGTATAAAATGCTGAAAATAAAGCGTGCAACACTTTTCCGATTATGTAAGGCTTGATAGATAAGTCTGTTTTAGAAATACAACCCCAAACTTGTAGTAATACAGAAATACCGCCCAAACCAAGTAAAAATGAAGCTAAGATTATATTAATAGAAATTTTTTTCTCGTTAATAGTGCAAATAATATTTAATCCATTTGTTAATTCAAATATTCCAGAAATAAAGCCAGGACAAAATTTAGTTGGTATATTTAATGTTGTAAAGATTGGTTCAAGACATGTTGCTAAAATTTTTAAGATGTTACTGTTTTGCAAAATTGATATAACAACAGAAAACATAACAACAAATCCGCCAATTAAAAGGATAGTATTAATTGAATTGGTAATACTATTTCCGATAATTCCGCCTAGACTGGAAAGTTTTAAATCATCAGATAATTGTGTATAAGAATTATTACCTGCACAATTTTTTGTTCCTTTATATTTCCAAAATCTAAAAACAATTCCAACACTTAAAGCTGCTAATAAATGTGAAATCAATAATAATATTCCAATAGTGGTGTTTCCAAACATGGCAATCCCAACTGTTCCAATAATAAAAAGAGGACCAGAATTGTTAGTAAAACTTAATAATCTTTCACATTCTTCTTTTGAACAAATATTGTTTTTTCTAAAATTTGCTGCAATTTTTGCACCCACAGGATAACCACTTATTATCCCCATAATCAAACCAAAAGCTCCTTCACCTTTGATATTAAATAATGGTTTCATAAAAGGATTTAATAGTTTTCCAAGATAATATGTAAAATTTGTATGAGATAATAATTCTGTGGCAACAAAAAAAGGAAAAAGAGTAGGTACTATAGAATTTGCCCATAGGATGAGCCCATTTTTTGCGGCATTTAGATTAGTTTTTGAAAATATGATGAGAGAACATGTAAATAAAATTAGAATAAGTGGTAAAACCAATTTTTTTAATCTAATAATATAAAATTTGCTTTTGTTCATGTCACACCTCTGTAAAATATATGCTTTTATATTTAGATTTATTAATATTTGTTTTTTAATTTATGTTGATATATTAATATTTTTTGACAAAAACATATCTGGGGTATAACAATCCGGGTCTTTGTCTTTAAATATTAATATATCAACATTTTAGTAATAAGCAAAAACAAACACAAAAAAATGTTCGAAAATTTTCAAAAAAGTATTGACAAAATTAAAAAATGAATATAAAATAAGAACAACAAAAGCGAACACAAATTCGTAAATGATTGGAGGAAAAAAGATGAGCATATTTGGTAAAAGAAATAATGTAATAACATATAAAGTTAATAAAGCTATAAATAGTGATATGTATATAACAGTACAAAATGGAGAAGTTGTAGTTAATGCACCTTGGTATTTTACCTCAAATAAAATTCAAGAAATAATCAAAGAAAAGAAAAATTGGATTTTAGAACAAATAGAAGAAGAAAAAAAGTCTTTACCAAATATGAGAAATGTAAAGATCTTTGGTAAAAACTATGATATAGAAGTAGTATATAAAAATGTAAAAACACCTGAATTAAATTTACAAGAAGACTATACAATTGAAATAATATTGCCAAACAAATATAAAAAAGTAGGAAATGAACAAATATTAAAAATGTCAATAGAAAAAATGTATGAACAAATAGCAAATGCCCAAATTGAAAACTTAATGGAAAGAGTTAGAATAATGACAGGAATGGCACCTGAAGAATATAGTATTTCAAAATTAGGAAAAAATGTTTTAGGAAAATGCTTAGATAATAAAATGATTATAATTAATCCAGAGTTATTTCAATTTAAAAGAGAAATAATAGAATATGTTATAATTCATGAATTTTGTCATTTAAAATATAAATCACATGGAAAAAGATTTTCAGAAATGCTTCAAAAATATGTACCAAGTTATAAAAAATATGATAATGAAATTCAAGGTTATGAAATTTAAAATAATTGTTGAAAATAATTAATACTTATGATAATATAAATTAGTATGAGGAAACTTATACTAATTTATATTTTTATATTGGGGTATCGCCAAGCGGTAAGGCATCGGACTCTGACTCCGACATTCCTGTGTTCGAATCACAGTACCCCAACCAATAACAAAAAATCTGTTATAATATATCAGATGAAAATAAAAAAGAATGGAGCTAATTTAATGAAAATAGGAATAGTAGGATTACCAAATGTCGGAAAAAGTACATTATTTAATAGTATTACAAAAGCAGGAGCAGAATGTGCAAACTATCCATTTTGTACAATAGAACCAAATATAGGAGTAGTCGCAGTTCCAGATGAAAGAATTGACAAACTTGCAGAAATGTATAAACCACAAAAAGTAACAAAAGCAGTAGTAGAATTTGTGGACATTGCAGGATTAGTTAAAGGAGCAAGTAAAGGTGAAGGATTAGGAAATAAATTTTTATCACATATACGTGAAGTCGACGCAATTTGTCAAGTAGTAAGATGTTTTGAAGATTCAAATGTAATACATGTAGATGGAAATGTAAAACCTTTAAGAGATATTGAAACAATTAATTTAGAATTAATTTTTGCAGATATGGAAACAATAGAAAAAAGATTAGAAAAAGCAAAGAAAAATTTAAAAGCTGACAAAAAATACCAAGCTGAAATTGATTTGCTTGAAAAAATAAAAGAGAACTTAGAAAAAGGAATACCAGCAAGAGCAATAGATTATAATGAAGACGAACAAGAAATGTTAAAAGATATGTTTTTGTTAACAGCAAAACCTATTATATATATTGCAAACATTTCAGAAGACCAAATAGAAAATGCTGAAAATGAGCCAATGGTAAAAGAAGTAAAAGAATATGCATCAAAAGAGCATGCAGAAGTAATTCCTTTATGTGTAAAAGTAGAAGAAGAATTGTCTGGATTAGAGGAACAAGATAAAAAAGAAATGCTAGAAGCATTAGGATTAGAAGAATCAGGACTAGATAAATTAATTAAAAAGAGTTATGATTTATTAGGACTAATGTCATTTATAACAGCTGGTGAACCTGAAGTAAGAGCTTGGACAATAAAAAAAGGAACAAAAGCGCCAAAAGCTGCAGGAAAAATCCATTCAGATATAGAAAGAGGATTTATAAAAGCAGAAATTGTTTCATATGATGATTTAATAAGAGAAGGTTCAATGTTATCTGCTAAAGAAAAGGGATTAGTAAGACAAGAAGGAAAAGATTATATAATGCAAGATGGAGATATTGTATTATTTAAATTTAATGTTTAACAATTATGTAATAAAAATGTAATAAAAAAATTATGAAAAACTATTGCATTTAGAAGAAATATGTAGTATAAATAAATAGAATAAGTAAAATACTATAGATAAAATAGAAAGAGGTATAAACATGAAAAAAGAGAAAATATTAAAATTGGTTTTAGCAATTATAATGATAGTTGCATTAATAATAATGTCAACAAGTGTATTCGCAGCAGATTCAACAGGCTCAGATGACTTATTTGATGATGTAACTGATGAAAATTTATTAGATTTTAATACAACAAATACAAATAACACAAATACAAGCAATACTAACACAAATAATACTAATACCAATAATACAAATACAAGTATAAATGTAAATAACAATACAAACAATGCAAATACAAATACTAATACAAATAATGCAAACACAAATTACAATACAAATTTACCAAGTGCAGGATTAAGAGATAATACATTTTTAGGAATAGCTTTAGTTGTATTAGCAATTGTTGGAATATATACATTTGCAAAAATAAAATATTATAAAGGCATATAAGAGAAGAGTAAAATAGAGGTTATCAACAGAGAAAATTAGTCATAGGCTGAGAACTAATTGTGAAAAAACATATTTGAAAACTAACTCTTAAAGTTTCTAGAAAAACTAGACGTCTAAGATACGTTACAATCTAATTAAGTTAAATTAAGGATGGAACCGTGCACACATAGAAAGCACTCCTATAGTCTAAATGACTTTAGGGGTGTTTGTTTTTTTATTTGTTCAAGTTACCATTTAATAAAATATAAAAGGAGGAATTTACTATGATTAAAGTAACACTAAAAGATGGAAAAATACTAGAAGTAGAAAAAGGAAAAACAATACTAGAGATAGCAAAATCAATAAGCGAAGGATTAGCAAGAGTTGCAACATGTGCAGAGGTAAATGGAGAAGTAAAAGACTTAAGATATGAATTAAATGAAGATTGTGAATTAAATATACATACATTTGAAAGTGATGAAATTGGTAAAAAACCTTATTGGCATACAACAGCACATATATTAGCACAAGCTGTAAAAAGATTATATCCAAATACACAATTAGGAATAGGTCCAGCAATCGAAAATGGATTTTACTATGATTTCAAAGTAGAAAAACCATTAACAGAAGATGATTTGACTAAAATAGAAGAAGAAATGAAAAAAATAATAAAAGAAGATTTACCATTAGAAAGAAGTTCACTTTCTAGAGAAGAAGCAATAAAACTAATGAAAGAAAAAAATGAAAAATATAAAGTACAACTAATAGAAGAATTGCCAGAAGGTGAAGAAATATCATTCTATACTCAAGGTGAATATGTAGATTTATGTGCAGGACCACATTTGATGAGTACAGGAAAAGTAAAAGCAATCAAAATTTTATCAACATCTGCTGCATATTGGAAGGGAAATCAAGAAAATGACTCAATGCAAAGAATATATGGAATTTCTTTCCCAAAAGCAAGTCAACTAGAAGAATATTTAAAACTTTTAGAAGAAGCAAAACAAAGAGATCATAGAAAAATAGGAAAAGAACTAGAACTATTTATGACACATGAATTAGTAGGTTCAGGACTTCCATTATATTTGCCAAATGGTGCAACAATAAGGAGAATATTAGAAAGATATATTGTAGATAAAGAAATAGATTTAGGATACAACCATGTATATACACCATCACTTGCTAATGTAGAGTTATATAAAACAAGTGGACATTGGGATCACTATAAAGATGATATGTTCCCAGTAATGAAAATGGATAATGAAGAAATGGTGTTAAGACCAATGAACTGTCCTCATCATATGCTAATATTCAAAAGTAAAACTCGTTCATATAGAGATATGCCAATTCGTATAGGAGAATTAGGTCATGACTTCAGATATGAGGCAAGTGGAAACGTATGTGGACTTGAAAGAGTTCGTGCAATGTGTCAAAATGATGCACATCTATTTGTACGTCCAGACCAAATCAAAGAAGAAGTTGGAAAAGTAGTAGGACTAATATTGTCTGTATATAAAGATTTTGGATTTAAAGATTATACATTTAGACTTTCATTAAGAGATAAAAATGATAAAAAGAAATATTTTGATGATGACGAAATGTGGGAAAATGCAGAAAGTCAATTAAGAGAAATCTTAAAAGAATTAAATATTAATTTTTATGAGGCAGAAGGTGAAGCAGCATTCTACGGTCCAAAGTTAGATGTCCAAATTAAAACAGCTTTAGGGCATGATGTAACAATTTCTACATGTCAATTAGACTTCTTGTTACCACGTAGATTTGAATTATCATATGTAGGAGAAGATAATAAAGACCATACTCCAGTTGTAATACACAGAGCAATATTAGGGACATTTGATAGATTTATAGCATTTTTAACTGAAGAAACTAAGGGAGCATTTCCTCTTTGGTTATCACCATTACAAGTTAAGATTTTACCAATAACAGATGAACAAAATAAATATGCTGAAGAGATACAAGAAAAATTAAAAGACAAAAAGATTAGAGTAGAAATTGATAATTCTAATGAAAAAATAGGATATAAAATAAGAAAAGCACAACTAGAAAAAGTCCCATATATGCTTGTATTAGGAGCAAAAGAAATGGAAGCTGACGCTGTTGCAGTACGTTCAAGAAAAGATGGAGACATTGGACAAATGAAGATTGATAAATTTATATCTAAAATTCAAGAAGAAATTGATACAAAATCTATAGACTAATTTATAAAAACGAAATCAAAAAAGATTTCGTTTTTTTTGTCGAAATTGTTTCCAATTATTATAAACTATGATATAATATTACCGAAATATTGGAGGGATAGTTATGAAAAAGAAAATTATTGGCACAATTCTATTATTTTTAATTCTTTCAACAATTACATTCAAAATGCCAATTTCAGAGGCAGCAAATTATTATCCATCAAATTCGGAAATAGATAATGCAATAAATAGTATAAAATCAGAGTATCCAAGTGGAAGTAAATTCACTGGTAGTTTTGATGGTGGAATTGAATGTATAGGATTTGCAAAATATGCATTTAATAGAATCTGGGGAGTAGATTGTAGAGATGCATATACAAGTGATGCAAAATACAAATTTCAATTAAGTAACACAAGTGTTGTAGATGAAGTTGGAAGTTTGACAGGTTCATCAGTAACAACAGATAATATACGAAATTTATTTTATAATACACCTAAAGGAAGTTTAGTTCAAATGTGCTCAAATGGGCAACAACACACAATGTTATTTGTTTCTTGTGACTCAAGTAATATACAAGTCTTAGAAGCAAATGTTGATTTTAATCTAACAGTTTCACATTCAACAATAAGTTATAGTAGTCTTGCAAGTAGATGTGCAGGAAGCGGTAATGGAATTTCAACATATAAATATAATGGAAAAAAGAATTCAGCAGCAACTGTTCAAAATTATGGAACATATTGTTATATAAAAACTAATTTGAATGGAAAATATTTGACAGCAAATGGAACAGATGTTGTTATGAAAAGCAAAGATAATTCATATGACCAAGTATGGAAAATTGAAAGAAATACAGACACAAATTCAGCTGATTATCTAAGTATGAAAATAACATCAGTATCTACTGGAAAAGTTCTTACAATGGCAAATTCAACAGCAAATAAGGCTGATATATATTTGGCAAATTATACTGGCGGAGGAAATCAAAAATGGTACATGAATTATATGTTACCAAGTGATGTTCAAACATATATGTTATCTACTCAAGTAGCAAGAACAGTAATGGATATATCAGATGCAAACACTGCTGAAAATGCGACAGTAGCAATGTATGAAGATAATCGTTCAAAAGCTCAACAATTTCAATTAGTAACAATGACTGGAAGTGCATTAATAGAAGCAGAAGCTGAAGACTTTGGAGAATCTTTTGTTGGAATTATACAAAATTATGATAATTCTACATTTTTAACAAATAAAAATACATATGTAAATTTTGAAGCAAACTCAAATTCTGCAGTACAACTATGGAAATTTACACAACAAAGTGATGGTTCTTATAGAATACAATCACTTTCAGACAATAGATATTTATCAATTGCAGATGATGTGGCAGGTTCTAAGATTACATTATCAAGTACTCCTGTAAATTGGAAAATAAATAGATATTCTTCAACTTTAAATGATTTATCTGGTTTTCCATATAAAACAGGATATAGACTAATATATACTCAAAAACCACTAGTTTTGGAAGGAAATAATTCTTCAAATGCAACATTGGATACATTTTATTATCACAGTAAATGTATGATTCAAGTATATAAAGAAAATATGACAGGTTTAAAATTCTATTCAGGAAATGATTGGATTGGAGTAGGAGAAACAAAAGACATGTCTTCAGAGATTTATTCTTCTCCTTCAACAAGATATTTGAAAAAATATGTTAACTGGTCTGTTTCTGATACATCAATTGCAACAGTGGATGCAAGTGGAAAAGTTACAGGAAAGAAAACTGGAACATTTACTTTAAAAGCAACTTCAAAATATGATTCATCAATAGTAGGCACTTTGGAAATGCATGTTGGCACAGAACTAGAAAGCATTTCACTAAACAAACAAGATGTTTTATTAAATGTTGGAGAAACATTACAATTAAATGTATCTTATAATCCATCAAATGCAACTGTTAGTGATGAAATTAAATGGACAGGAACAAGAAATAATGTTGCGTTAGCAGATAGTAATGGTTTAGTAACAGCTAATGAACCAGGTGTAACAACGATAACAGCAAGAGTTGGTGATTTAAGAGCACAATGTATCGTAAGAGTAAAAGCTGAAAATCCATCACCTGTAAAATTTTCAGTTTATACAAATTCAAGTTCACAAAATCTCGTTGCAGGAGACTCAGTAAGAGTTTACTTTAGAATAAACACACAAAGTTCAAATATATATTCAGGAAAATTTAAAATAGGATTTGATAATACTATTTTTACATTAGATGATGTAGCATCTGAATATTATTATGATGAATTATTTAATGCTGACTCTGTAGATATTGTAAAAGGAACAAACTATGTGGAATTTAATTATAATGGTCAAAATAGTGACAAATATATTGTAACAAATTCTACGAATGAAACAGTATTTTATATAGACTTAGATGTAAAAACTACTGTAAATAAATATGGAAGTACTCCTATTACATTAACAGCTCAAAATGTAAGACAAATGGGAGGAATGTATGCCTCAACATCAACTACATCTTGTAGTGTAAATATTAATCAAAAAACACAATCTATTAAATTAAATAAAACTAGTTTAACAATGAGCGCAGGTTATAAAAACGAAACATTAACAGCAATAGTAACACCAAATACAGCATCACCAAAATTAACATGGTCAAGTAGTGATACTTCAATTGTTAGTGTTGACTCAAATGGAAAGCTTACATCAAAAAATAAAGCTGGAACAGCAACAATAACAGTAAAGACTACAGATGGAACAAAATTATCAGCAACTTGTGTTGTAACAGTTAAGAAAATGGTTACAAGTATTTTTGTAAGTCCAAATAATATTCATTTATATGAAAAAGGAGCTACGAAACAATTATCAGCAAATGTATATCCATCAGATGCAGAAAATACAAAATTAACATGGTCAAGTTCTAATACTAATGTAGCAACAGTAAATCAAAATGGGTTAGTTACAGCAGTTGGAAATGGAGAATGTAGAATATATGCTACTGCTACAGATGGAAGCGGTGTTAGTGATTATATTAATTTAGATGTTACTTTTCCAACAGGACTGAAGTTTATGGAAGAATCAGATACTTTAGAAGTAGGAGAGACTGGTGGGATTGCAGTTACATCAACTCCAGATGGTACAGCAGTGCCAGAAATTAAATTTACATGTTCAAATACAGACATATTAGAAATATATGGTGCATCATATAATTCAATAAGATATAGAGCAAAAAAAGCAGGAACTGCAACAATTACAGCAACAGCAGTTGATAATTCTTCACTAAAGGCAACATTTAAAGTTACTGTTACAGCGCCAGATCCGGTGAATATTCCTCTAGCAAAAATAACATTAAATAAAACGACATTATCATTAACAAAGGGAGGAACAAGTACATTAACAGTAGCATATACTCCATCAAATACAACAGATAATAAAACAGTAACATGGACAACATCAAACCCAAGTGTAGCAACAGTATCAGGAGGAAAAGTAACTGCGGTAGGAGCAGGAACAGCAACAATAACAGCAAAAGTAGGAAGCAAAACAGCAACATGTAAAGTAACAGTAACAAATCCAACAATTCCTCTAACAAAAATAACATTAAACAAAACAACATTGTCATTAACAAAAGGAGGAACAAGTACATTAATAGTAACATATACACCAACAAATACAACAGATAGCAAAACAGTAACATGGACAACATCAAATTCAAGTGTAGCAACAGTATCAGGTGGAAAAGTAACAGCAGTAGGAGCAGGAACAGCAACGATAACAGCAAAAGTAGGAAGCAAAACAGCAACATGTAAAGTTACAGTAACAAATCCAACAATTCCTCTAACAAAAATAACATTAAACAAAACGACATTATCATTAACAAAGGGAGGAACAAGTACATTAACAGTAGCATATACTCCATCAAATACAACAGATAATAAAACAGTAACATGGACAACATCAAACCCAAGTGTAGCAACAGTATCAGGAGGAAAAGTAACTGCGGTAGGAGCAGGAACAGCAACGATAACAGCAAAAGTAGGAAGTAAAACAGCAACATGTAAAGTAACAGTAACAGAACCAACTACAAAAACAGTAGGAGTAAAATATTATAGTCATATTCAAGACAAAGGCTGGGAAAATGATTATCAATATAAAAATGGTCAAACATCAGGAATAGCAGGTCAAGGACTAAAAGTAGAAGCAATAAAAATTATGCTAGAAAATGCACCATCAAATGCAAAAATATTATATAAGTCTCATGTGCAAGATATAGGATGGGAAAGTTGGAAAAGCAATGGAGTTCAATCAGGAACAACAGGGCAAAACAAAAAAGTAGAGGCAATTCGTATAAAACTAGAAAATATGCCAGGATATAGTGTAATGTATAGAGCATATGTTGAAGGAAAAGGCTGGCAAGGTTGGGTATGTGATGGAATAGAGGCTGGAACAACAGGAAAGAACTTAAAACTTGAAGCAATACAAATTAAAATAGTAAAAACTTCAGAAGCCCCAACAATAACTCCAGGAGTACAATATTATTCACATATACAAGATAGAGGATGGGAAGACAGATATAGTAAGGTAAATGGTAATACTTCAGGATTAGAAGGAGTAGGTTTAAAAGTAGAAGCAATAATGTTACAATTAACAGGAGTACAAGAAGGAGCAAGCATAGAATATAAATCACATGTACAAGACCTTGGTTGGGAAGCTTGGAAAAAAGATGGAGAAACATCAGGAACAACAGGACAAAATAAGAAAATAGAAGCAATACGCATAAGAATAAAAAATATGCCAGGATATAGTGTAATGTATAGAGCATATGTAGAAGGACAAGGATGGCAAGATTGGGTAAGTGACGGGGTTCAAGCAGGAACAACAGGAAAGAATTTAAAACTTGAAGCAATACAAGTAAAAATAGTAAAAAGTTCAGAAGCACCAGAAATGAATCCAGGAGTACAATATTATTCTCATATACAAGATAGAGGCTGGGAAGGCAGATACAGTAAATCAAATGGAGCAACATCAGGACTAATAAATCAAGGATTAAAAGTAGAAGCAATAATGTTACAACTAACAGGAGCACCAGAAGAAGCAAGCATAGAATATCAAGCACATGTACAAGATATAGGCTGGGAAAAATGGGTAAAAGATGGAGAACAAGCAGGAACAACAGGACAAAACAAAAAAGTAGAAGCACTAAAAATTAAATTAACGAATATGCCAGGATATAGTGTAATGTACAGAGCATATGTAGAAGGAGAAGGATGGCAAGATTGGGTAAAAAACGGAGAAACAGCAGGAACAACAGGAAAGAACTTAAGATTAGAAGCTATACAAATAAAAATAGTAAAAAATAGTTAAAGGTGTGATAATATGAAGAATAAATTAATGAGAAATATTATAATTTCTTTAATAATGATAGTGGCAATACTATTGCTAACAAATTGTAAAGTATATGCGGCTGGAACAGAAAATGTTCCAGAGTCTGCATATACATACGTAGAATTAGAAGATGGAACTGTTCAAATTACAGATTTTGATTATTCACAAATTTCTTATAATACATCATTAAAAATACCATCAACATTAGGCGGCAAAACTGTAACTAAAATAGGAGCAAGAGCATTTTATTTTGTATTACAAATTAATGAACTTGTAATACCAGATACAGTAAAAGAAATAGGAAGCTATGCATTTTATTATTGCTCTAATTTGGAGAGCATAACTTTAGGAAATTCTGTAGAAACCATAGGCTCATATGCATTTTCAAATGAAACTAGAGTAACTTCTTTAGATATACCAAGTAGTGTAAAAGATATTTCATATACAGCATTTCTAGAATCAGGCATATCAAGTTTTTCAGTTGCTACAGGAAATACAACTTATACATCTATAGATGGAATAATATTTAGCAAAGATAAAACAAAAATTATACTATGCCCACAAAAGAAAGAAATAGGAACATACACAATACCAAATACAGTAACAACAATAGAATCTTGCTGTTTTGCATATAATTCAAAATTAACAGGTATAGTAATACCTGACTCTGTAAAAGAAATTAAAAATGGAGCATTTTTAATGACAACATCTCTTGCTAGTGTAACAATGGGTAGTGGTGTTGAAAAAATTGAATCACAAGCATTCACATCATCAACATTTACAACATTAAATATTCCAGCAAAATTAACAGATATATCAGAAGAAGCATTTATAAAATGTATGAATTTACAAAATATCACAGTATCTGCTCAAAATCCAACATATACATCTGTTGATGGAATATTATTTAGTAAAGATAAAAAAATAGTAAAATTATTTCCAACAGGTAGAACAGGAACATATACAATTCCAAACACAGTAACAGAAATAGGAACAAATGCATTTCTAGATGCTAGAATTACTGGGATAACAATTCCACAAAGTGTTACAACTTTGGGCGATTGGTGTTTTGGAAGAACACTTTTAAAATCAGTGGTAATCCCTGAAACAGTAACAAAAATGGGAAATGGGCCATTTACTAATTGTGAAGAATTAACTACAGTAGAAATAAAATCAAGTTGTGATTTACCATATTCAATGTTTTCTGAATGTACTAAATTATCAAATGTAAAATTAAATGACAATATTAAAAATATGGGATCACGTGTATTTTACAAAAATACAGCATTAACAAGTATAACATTACCAGCAAATTTAGAGACAATGAACTATACATTTTTAGGATGTACTAATTTAAGTAAAGTTGTAATACCTTCAACGGTTACCTTTATAGGTTCAGGAACATTTGAAGACAATACAATTGTAGATATTTCAAATACAAAATTAAAAAAATTAGCAGATGGTGCATATGCTGCAGTAAATACAGCATATGTAAAAGGAACATTTGACTATAACAAGGCATATGAAGTATTAGATTTAGTTAATCAAGAAAGAGCAAAATTAGGTAGATCAGAATTAAAAATGGATGAAGAAATACTTGAAGATGCAATGATAAGAGCTGTAGAAACATCAGTGTTATTTGAACATACAAGAACAGATAGTACTGATTGTTTTACAATAAATTCAAGAATTTTTGCAGAAAATATAGCAGCAAGTTCAACAACTGCATCTGGTGTAATGAACCAATGGATGAATTCTGCGGGACATAAATCTAATATCTTAAACTCTTCATGGAAAAGTGTAGGTATAGGATGCTTTAATGTAAATGGAATATATTATTGGGTACAATGTTTTTCAAGTGATACAGCAGATGAACCATCAAAAAAACCTACAAATGTAACAAAAACACAAGCTATTGATGTAATGGATGACTATATAGAATATAGAGTAGATACAGCAAGTGTTTCATTAAATAAAGGACAAACAAAAGATGCAAAGAAAATGTATACATTAAATACAGGTTGGACATATGTAAAAACAGAAATACAACCACAAAGTTTTGAATGGACAAGTTCAAATCCAAATGTTGCAACAGTAGATAAAAATGGAAAAATAACTGGAGTTGGTGGAGGAACAACAACAATCACTGCTAAGTTTGGAGAAAAAACAATTTCATATCAAGTAACAGTTACATCACCACTAACAAGTATAAGTTTAAATAAATCTACAATGACAGTAGAAAAAGGAAAAATAGGAGATTTATCTGTTATATATAATCCAACAGATACAACTGACAGTAAAACAGTAACATGGTCAACGTCAAATCCAAATATAGCAACAGTAACAAATGGAAAAGTGACAGCAGTAGGCACAGGAACAGCAACAATAACAGCAAAAGTAGGAAATAAAACAGCTAAATGTCAAGTGACAGTTACATCACCACTTATAAGTATAAGTTTAAATAGAAATTCATTAGAACTCGAAAAAGGTAGTTCAAGCACTTTAAATGTAAGCTATAACCCAAGTGACACAACAGACAGTAAAACAGTAATATGGTCAACATCAAATTCTAAAGTAGCGACAGTAACAAATGGAAAAGTAACAGCAGTAGCAGAAGGAACAGCAACTATAACAGCAAAAGTAGGAAGCAAAACAGCAACATGCAAAGTTACAGTTACTAAACCAGTTCTAGGAGTAGAATATTATAGTCACATCCAAGATAGAGGATGGGAAGCAGAATATGCATATAGAAATGGAGAAACATCAGGTCTTACTGGAATAGGGTTAAAAGTAGAAGCAATACATATTAGATTACGTAATGCACCATCAAATGCAAAAATATTATATAAGTCTCATGTACAAGATATAGGATGGGAAAGTTGGAAAAGCAATGGAGTTCAATCAGGAACAACAGGGCAAAACAAAAAAGTAGAGGCAATTCGTATAAAACTAGAAAATATGCCAGGATATAGTGTAATGTATAGAGCATATGTTGAAGGAAAAGGCTGGCAAGGTTGGGTATGTGATGGAATAGAGGCTGGAACAACAGGAAAGAACTTAAAACTTGAAGCAATACAAATTAAAATAGTAAAAACTTCAGAAGCCCCAACAATAACTCCAGGAGTACAATATTATTCACATATACAAGATAGAGGATGGGAAGACAGATATAGTAAGGTAAATGGTAATACTTCAGGATTAGAAGGAGTAGGTTTAAAAGTAGAAGCAATAATGTTACAATTAACAGGAGTACAAGAAGGAGCAAGCATAGAATATAAATCACATGTACAAGACCTTGGTTGGGAAGCTTGGAAGAAAGATGGAGAAACATCAGGAACAACAGGACAAAACAAGAAAATAGAAGCAATACGCATAAGATTAAAAAATATGCCAGGATATAGTGTAATGTATAGAGCATATGTAGAAGGAGAAGGATGGCAAGATTGGGTAAGTGACGGAGTAGAAGCAGGAACAACAGGAAAGAACTTAAAACTAGAAGCAATACAAGTAAAAATAGTAAAAAGCTCAGAGGCACCAGAAATGAATCCAGGAGTACAATATTATTCTCATATACAAGATAGAGGATGGGAAGGCAGATACAGTAAATCAAATGGAGCAACATCAGGACTAATAAACCAAGGATTAAAAGTAGAAGCAATAATGCTACAACTAACAGGAGCACCAGAAGGAGCAAGCATAGAATATCAAGCACATGTACAAGATATAGGCTGGGAAAAATGGGTAAAAGATGGAGCTCAAGCAGGAACAACAGGACAAAACAAAAAAGTAGAAGCATTAAAAATTAAATTAACGAATTTGCCAGGATATAGTGTAATGTACAGAGCATATGTAGAAGGACAAGGATGGCAGGATTGGGTAAAAGACGGAGAAACAGCAGGAACAACAGGAAAGAACCTAAGAATGGAAGCCATAGAAATTAAAATTGTAAAAAAATAATAAAATTTTATAAAAATTGAAGACAAAAAAAATCAAGTGTGATATAATCAGTAAAACAAATGAAAAGGAGATATATAATGGAACAAAGTGGATGGATGATTGTAAGAAGAGAAACAGCAACAACTAAAATAAAAAATTATCTAAAAAAATTCTTTTATAATATATTTAATAAAAAAACAAATATATGCAAAGCTAAAACTGTAGAAAAAGCAGAAAAAAAGGAGATAGTTATAGAATATTTAAGTTAACTGATTATATAAAAACAAAAAGGAAGTGAAAATTCTTTCACTTCCTTTTTGTTCTGTCTGAGTCAAAACTTTGACTCAAAAGGTTTTTTCGTTCAGTGAAGCCTTAGCTTAGCTAAGAGCCTCAAAACCGTCCAGAAGTTTCCGGATAGCGGACTGCTTTTCCAAAACTTCTTTCACATTGAAGCCGGCATAAGCGACTTCTTCGGCTGCGCGGATGAACTCTTTGAGTACATCTGTGTTCTTCAGAACTTCCTCAGGAGTGACAATCTTAAAGGCATCATCCAACTTGGGTTCAACAATGTTGGGGGTCGAAGAAACTTCTTCGGCTGTGCTGTCAGTAGTGCCAACAGGCATATCTGAAACAGTACCAACAAGTGTCGGAATTGCGGTCCCAGTCACGGTAACATCTGTGCTCTCCAGATTAGCAGTGCTATCAGGTTCATCAGGCCCGTCGGGCAGTTCATAACCGTTTTGCTTGAGCATGTCACCCAAGTTTGCCAAAGGAGTGTTCCAGCTATTCTTCTGGGGCTTGTAATCTTCCGTCATACCGAAGACTTCAGTAGACAAAGCCAACTCCTTATTCTCAATTGCAATCATTCGGATATTTTCCAAAAGATTTGCAATTGCCATAGCTCTGCTATTCAAAGCTAGGGCCTCGTTGCGGTTCAGACCGATATTCTTAAGACCGCCATGGATGCAGTTATCCTTGTTGGACTTAAGAAGGAAAATGGTCTTTTCCACATAGGTAGCGTTTCTCCACAAGTATAGTGCCAGGAAATCCATGACCTTAATCATGATTCCTGCACTGAGGATCTTGTCCATTCCCATATCCTTAACGAACTGCTCAAAAATTTGAGCATACTCTTCGTAAGAACTGTTAATGGCCAGAAAGTCCCTGTGTGCCTGGGCGTACTGGAAACGCAGTTCGTTTCGGAATGCGATTACCAGTTCGCTGGGAACATAGGCATCGAAAATGCCAGTATATTCCTTTTGGCAAGTGAGGTTGAACGAATTCAACGCCCATTCCTGTGATTCAACAAAGCTCAATGCCCAAAGTTTTTTGAGCAAAGAGGCTTTGTTCATGTGCTCTGCAACCATGAACGCGTTGTCCAAAGAGTTGCCTGTTAAACCTGCTTTGAAGAGCAGATTGGTGAATTTGCTCCGAAGAGGATAGACGCTCTGCACGGAGTTGTTGACGGTCATGGAATTAGTGCTTTTCATAAAAAAACCTCCATTAAAAATAAAATGTAAAAAATACATCGGATATATATATTATACCATCTTTTCATAATTATGTCAATTTACTTAATGCACTCAATTTTTGTTGATATTTTTGTTTTTTTATGATATTATATTCATGTAAATAATCATAGGAGGTTAAGAATTGAATATAAAATTGAATGATGATAAAGAAATAGTAAAAACTATTAAAGAAGGACTTAAGAAAAATAATGGATATTGTCCTTGTAGAGTAGAAAAAAATGAAGATACTAAATGTATGTGCAAAGAATTTAGAGAACAAATTGCAGATCCTAATTTTGAAGGATATTGTCATTGTATGCTATATTATAAATCAAAATAAAAATAGGAGGAAAAAATTATGTTAGAAGTAGAAATAACAAATCAAAATTTTGAAGAGGAAGTATTAAAATCAGAAATACCAGTATTAGTAGATTTTTATGCAACATGGTGTGGACCATGTAAAATGCTTTCACCAATTATTTCTGAAATAGCAGAAGAATATCAAGGAAAAATCAAAGTAGGAAAAGTTAATGTTGATGAACAGACACAATTAGCAATTAAATTTCAAGTAGCTAGTATTCCAACTTTAATTTTATTCAAAAATGGAAATCCAGTAAAAAGTTCAGTTGGATTTCAATCAAAATCAGAACTAGAAGAAATGCTAAAATAAAAATGACAAAACAGAACCGGTACCAAATGTCAGAAAGGAAAGAAAAAATGTCAAAGCCAACAGTAGCAATAATAGGAAAGCCAAATGTAGGAAAATCAACATTTTTCAATTATATAGTAGGAAAAAGAATCTCGATAGTTGAAGACACACCAGGAGTAACAAGAGATAGAATATATGCAGAAACTAATTGGAGAGGAAGAGATTTTACAGTAATAGATACTGCAGGAATAGAACCTAAAAGTGAAGATATTATTATATCTCAAATGAGAGAGCAAGCTCAAATTGCAATAGAAATAGCTGATGTAATAGTATTTCTAACAGATATAAAACAAGGAATAACAGCAGCAGATCAAGAAATTGCAGTAATGCTAAAAAAATCTAAAAAACCAATTGTATTAGTATGCAATAAAGCAGACAACATGAGTAAAGACAAAAACGATATATATGAATTTTACAATTTAGGAATTGGAGAACCATATCCTGTATCAGCAGCAAATGCTTTAGGAATAGGTGATGTATTAGATGCAATATATGAAAAATTTCCAGAAAAAAATGAAAATGAAGAAAATGATGATAGAATAAAAGTTGCAGTAATAGGAAAACCAAATGTAGGAAAATCATCACTAGTAAATAAAATAATAGGAGAAAATAGAGCAATAGTAAGCTCTATTGCAGGTACTACAAGAGATGCAATAGATACAGAATATGAAAATCAATATGGAAAATATGTATTAATAGATACAGCAGGAATAAGAAGAAAAAGTAAAGTAACAGAATCTATTGAAAAGTTTAGCATAATGAGAACATTACTAGCGATAGAAAGAGCAGATGTATGTTTAATGCTTCTTGATGCAACAGAAGGAGTAACAGACCAAGATGCAAAAATTGCAGGTGAAGCACATGAAGCAGGAAAAGGAATTATTATAGTAGTAAATAAATGGGATGAATATGAAAAAGAAACAGGAACATTAGAAAATTATAAAAAAGAAATATATAATAAACTTTCATATTTATCATATGCACCAATAATTTTTATTTCTGCTAAAACAGGACAAAGAGTTGAAAGATTGTTTCCTCTAATTAATAATGTTGCAGAACAAAATGCAAAAAGAATACCAACAGCTGTTTTAAATCAAGTAATAAATGAAGCAATAGCAATAGTTCAACCGCCAACAGATAAAGGAAGAAGATTAAAAATACTATATGGAACACAAGCAACTACAAAACCACCTACATTTGTTATATTTGTAAATAATAAAGAATTATTTCATTTCTCATATGAAAGATATTTAGTAAATCAAATTAGAAAAGAATTCGGACTGGAAGGAACACCAGTTAGAATAATAGTAAGAGAAAAATTAGAAAAGGAGGAATAAATATGGCATCATATATAATAGTAGCTATAGTAGCATATTTATTAGGAAGCATAAGTTTTTCAGTAATAATTAGTAAAAAAATGGCAGGATTTGATGTAAGAGAAAAAGGGAGTGGAAATGCAGGAGCAACAAACATGTTGCGTTCTGTAGGAAAAGGAGCAGCAGCACTTACATTATTAGCAGATGCATTAAAAGGAGTTGTAGCAATATTATTTGCTATAATAGTAGGAGCAATAGTAAAAGATACAGATAAAGCATTGCTAGTTCAAATTGCAGGAATTGCAGTAGTATTAGGACATACATTTCCAATATTCTTTGGATTTAAAGGAGGAAAAGGAATAGCAACATCTTTAGGTGTATTATTAATGACAAACTGGAAAATAGCATTAATTTGTTTAGTATTTGCATTAGTTTTAATGGCACTAACCAAAATGGTATCAATGGGTTCAGTTGGAGCAGCAATACTTTTCCCAGTACTAGTATTATTCATTAATACAAATTATACTGTTTCAGAAGGAAGTAGTTATTTTGTATATAGTGTAATATTAGCAGTATTAGTTGCATTTAATCATAGAAGTAATATAAAAAGAATTTTAAATGGAACTGAAAATAAATTAAGTTTCAAAAAATAAGTCAAAAGAAGGAATGTAAAAATGAAAAAAATATCAATAATAGGTAGTGGAAGTTGGGGTGTTGCACTTGCAATACACTTAGCTAAATTAGGAAATCAAATTAAAATTTGGTCATTTTTAGAAGAAGAAAGAGATTTAATTAACAATGAAAGAAAATGCAAATTTTTACCAAATGTAACTATTCCAGAAGGAATAATGTGTACAACTTCTTATAAAGAAGCAATTGAAGACTCAGAAATGATTTTGCATGTAACTCCATCAAAATTTACAAGAGATACAGTAAAACAGTACAAAGAATATGTAACAAATCAACCAATAATAATATGTTCAAAAGGATTTGAACAAGCCACACTAGAAACATTAGATGAAGTTATACAAGAAGAAATGCCACAAGCTAAAATAGGTGTATTATCTGGACCAAGTCATGCAGAAGAAGTTTCTGTTGCAATACCTACTTTATTAGTTGTAGCATCTAAACATGAAGATGTACTAAAACTAGTTCAAGATACATTTATGTGTGAAAATATGAGAATATATACATCAAGAGATGTAAAAGGAGTAGAACTAGGTGGAGCGTTAAAAAATATTATAGCATTTTGTGCAGGTGTAGCAGCAGGTCTAGGACTTGGAGATAATACTTTTGCAGCATTAATTACAAGAGGATTAGCAGAATTATCAAGACTAGGAGTAGCTCTTGGTGGAGAAAAAGATACTTTGTATGGACTAAGTGGTTTAGGAGATTTAATTGTTACATGTTTAAGTGAACATAGTAGAAATAGAAAAGCTGGAAAATTGATAGGACAAGGAAAAACTCTAGAGGAAACTAAAAAAGAAGTTGGAATGACAATTGAAAGTATTGATAATATACTTGTTGCACATGAGTTAGGAAAAATACATAGTATAGAAATGCCAATTGTAGAAGCAGTATATGGAATATTATATGAAAACATAAAACCAGAAGAAGCTGTTTCAATGTTAATGAATAGAGCAAAGAAAAGTGAAATTTGATTTGTTTTGAATAGAAAAAGATATAATGGTAAAAATAGAAATAGGAGGAATAAAAAATGGGATTTTTTGATAATTTAGGAAAAAAAGCCAGTGCTGCATATGATGCAACTGCAGAAAAAACAGGTAAACTTGCTAAAGAAGCAAAATTTAGAATGAAAATAAATGAAAACAAATCAGATATTAATGAATTATACCAAGAAATTGGAAAAAAAGTTTATGAAAAACATGTTAGAGAGGAAAATATAGATATAAAAACAGAATTAGAAGATGAATGTACAAAAATAGATGTATTATCAGCAGAAATAGAAACATGTTTAAAATCTATATTAGAATTAAAAGATAGAAAACAATGTGAAAAATGTCATGCAGAAATAGATTTAGATGCAGCATATTGTCCAAAATGTGGAACAAAACAACCAGAAATACCAGAAGTGTTAGAGGCTAATAAAAAGCCTGAAGAAGTAAAAGAAGATTTAAAAGAAGCTGAAATAAAGCCAGAAAATGAGACTGAAAAAGAAATTGTTGAAGAAAAATTGTCAGAAACAGATGAAAATAAAGAAGAAACACAAAATACAATTGAAATAGTAACAGAAGTAGAATCAAGTGCAAAATCACCATATTCTGAAAATCAATAATGCAAAAAGAGGAGAACATATAAATGAGAGTTGTAGTACAAAGAGTAAAATATGCAAATGTAAAAGTAGATGGAAAAACAGTAGGAGAAATAGAAAAAGGCTTTTTAGTTCTAATAGGAATAAAACAAGGTGATAATAAAGAACAAGCCGATTATCTATCAAAAAAAGTATGTAATTTAAGAGTATTTACAGATGAAAATGACAAGATGAATTTAAGCTTAAAAGATGTAAAAGGAAAATTACTAATTGTATCACAATTCACACTATATGGAAACTGTGAAGATGGAAATAGACCAAGTTTTATAGAAGCTGCAAGGCCAGAAGAGGCAATACCATTATATGAATATTTTTGTAAACAATGTGAAGAAAGAGGAATTGAAGTTCAAAAAGGAATTTTTGGAGCAGATATGAAAGTAGAACTACTAAATGATGGTCCAGTAACAATAATAATAGAAAAATAATTAATATGGATATCTTTCAAAAAGGTATTTAATGAGAGTATCAGCATTTTGAGGAGAAACTTTTATAAAAATATCTTTATCTAAGGAAATCCACATAAAAATATTGAAATCTTCAATATTATCTATGAATGCAGCAATAAATTCAGATAATTCAATGGGATTAGAAAAATCTTTTTGCCAATATAAAGATTGTTCTAATTCTATTTTTTTTGAAAAGAACTTTTCTAAGAAATTATTAATTTCACCTTTAGTATTACTAAATAAAAAAATTTTTGCTAACATAATATAAATTGATAAACCTCCTATAATTTATTATGTAAATATAATCTAAATTTATGCAAATACATTTAGAATAAAATAATAGAATTAGTTAAAAATAAATTTAGACAATTTTGTCTAATAATTTTTTAAGGAGATGACTTTTATTATGGAAAAAAATCAAAAAATAAATTGTACAGTAGAAAGCTGTATATACCAAGATGGAAAGACAAATAGATGTACATTACAAACAATAAATGTAATGCCAACTGAAAATTGTAATACAAGTGAACCTGATGAATCAATGTGCGGAAGTTACGAATGTAACGAATAAAACTCCTTTTCAACAAAAATAAAAAAATATATTGACAAAAAAACGAAATAGAAATAGAATAAAGCCAGAAAGAAGGAGTGATAAATATGGCATTAGTAACAACAAAGGAAATGTTTGAAAAGGCAATGCAAGGAAAATATGCAATTGGAGCATTTAATGTTAACAATATGGAATTAATTCAAGGAATAGTAGATGCTGCAGCAGAACAAAATTCACCTGTAATATTACAAGCATCTTCAAGTGCTATAAAATATGCAGGAATTGATTATTTAATGGCTATGGTAAAAGTAGCAGCTGAAAAATATCCAAATATTCCAATAGCAATACATTTAGACCATGGACCAGATTTTGAAACATGTAAAATGTGTGTGGATGCAGGATTTACATCTGTAATGTTTGATGGTTCAAAATATGATTTTGAAGAAAATATAAGATTAACAAAAGAAGTGGTAGACTATGCACATGCACATGGAGTAGTAGTAGAAGCTGAACTAGGAAAATTAGCAGGAATAGAAGATGAAGTAAATGTATCAGCAGATGATGCTATTTATACAGACCCTGCACAAGCTGAAGAATTTGTTAAAAGAACAGGAGTAGATTCATTAGCAATAGCTATTGGAACTAGCCATGGTGCATATAAATTTAAAGGTGAAGCTCGTTTAAGATTTGATATTCTAAAAGAAGTAAAAGAAAGAATTCCAAATACACCAATTGTATTACATGGTGCATCAACAGTAATACCAGAATTAGTTGAAATGTGTAATAAATATGGTGGAGATATACCAGGAGCAAAAGGTGTTCCTGACGAAATACTTCATGAAGCAAGTATTTCAGGAGTTTCAAAAATAAATGTAGATACAGACTTAAGACTTGCATTAACAGCTGGAATTAGAAAAGTATTTGTAGAAGAACCAAGTGCATTTGACCCAAGAAAATATTTAAAACCAGCTAGAGAACTTGTAAAAGAAACAGTTGCTCATAAAATGAGAGATGTTTTTGGTTCAGCAAACAAAGCATAAATAAAAACCTCACAATTTGTGAGGTTTTTATTTTAAAATCCGACCTTTTTCATTTGCTCTCATGGCTTTTTGCATCCTACGCTCAGCATCTTTTTTTGCAATATCTTGACGTTTATCATATAATTTCTTACCTTTGCCAAGTCCTAATTCAAGCTTAACAAAACTCCCTTTAAAATAAAGACTAATTGGAACTAATGTATAACCATCTTGTTTTACTTTACCAAAAAGTTTATTGATTTCTTTTTTATTCAAAAGTAATTTTCTATCACGCATAGGATCTTTATTAAAAATATTTCCATGCTCATATGGGCTAATATGCATTGAATATATGTAACATTCTCCATTTTTAAAACCAGCATAACTATCTTTTAGATTTACCTTACCAGCACGAATTGACTTAATCTCTGTACCAGTTAATACAATACCTGCTTCAAACTTATCTTCTATATTAAAATTATGGTATGCGACAGGATTTTTAGCAATTAATTTTATTTCCATTTAAATATCTCCTCGTATAATATGTTTATAAGGTTTATTTAATATAAATTTTATAAACATATTCTTTCTTTTATATTTTTAAATAACCTTTCTAATTGGACTATTTTTTAGTATAATATTTTTTAGATATTACATAAGGCAAACTTTATTTTCTCCTGCAAACCTTATGGTATTGCTTATAAAGAGTGAAGCCTTGCATTAAAAATTATTTTCTTACCAACTGCTGCATCTTCAAATATTGGTCAAGGTAGCAATGACGTTAACAATATCTGAATGAATGCTTATATGCGAGGTTGATTTTATTTTTAATTGCTAAGGAATAGTCCTTATTTTATCTTTATTCTATCAAGAAAGGTGGTGATTTTATGAATAAAGATGTTTTATCTACTTTGTTTGTAGGCATTGATGTTAGTTCTGCTAG
>CALXEV010000025.1 GCA_944387425.1 uncultured Clostridia bacterium | reverse complement strand
ATTTTAGTTCCTTTTGGTGCTGCTATATCTGTTCCTGTATGCCCACTCACTCTCAAACTACTTTTTGAACCAAATCTTGAAGTTATTGTTCCTGAAATTGGTCTTATTAAATTAATTCCTAATTGTACTTTACTATATGAAATATTTGTTGATGTATTTACTTTTCCAATACTAGTAGTTTTTGCTGTTGTAGTTACTTTCTTTACAGGTTCTTCTTTTTTTACATATAAAGATGCTACAGTAGTTTCTACAGTTGAAAATTCTTTTAATTCGGTTTCATATATTTCTGCTATAGATATTTGATCAATATTTGAACTTTCTTTTTCCTTTAATTGTGCTACTATTTGTTCTGCTGATGTAAAATCTGATACATACGCTTTTTCTTCTTCTCCCACTCTTATTGCATAATATTTATAATACACAACTCCAGTTTCTTTTATCTTATTAAATATTTCATCATCATTTGTTACAATATTTCTCTTTAGCAAGCATAATTTATATTCTGGTAAATGATCTACTTGTACAAATGCAATATTACTATTGTCTCCACCTTCGCCACTTTCTATATAATTATTTATTTTCGCTTGTAATTTACTTTTGTCTTTACTATAGCCTACTTGCTCACCATTTATAGTTACACTATAAATTGGCTTAAAAAATAGTGCTACAGCACAAATTATTAGAAATATAGAAACAGCTATAAGTATTGTAAGTTTAATCGACTTCCTTGCAAATACTAATATATGTTTTACCATTATAATTCTCCTCAATTTTATTATTTGATAGTATTTTATATTAAATTTTATAATTTTTGCAATTTTTTTGAGAAGCAATTATTGAGTAATTTTCTTTCTTTATCTCTTTTTTTCTTTAAAATACTTTTTATTACTTGGTTTATTAAGCATTTACTTACGGATTTGCCAAATTTGCCACAGGGACGGTCCTTTTTGACAAAAAAATAAATTGTCAGAAGGTACGTCCCTCTGACAATTTTTAATTATTTATCCTTGTTGTAATTCTGTTTTTAATGTTTGAACTTCTGTAACTGTTGCTTTTTGTGCTGGTTTGTAATATCCTTTCGCATTTGCAACCTTGAACAATTCATATTGAAAACTTTCATCATTATTTCTTATTTGTTGAAATGTTTGTCTTAATTGCATATTTTCTGTCTCAGATATTGCTGTTTGATATGCTGTTAAATCAGCTTTGACATTTCCTAAAATGTCATTTACCATTGTTTTTTCATCCATATTCTAATCTCTCCTTACTAATTGTTTAAAAAACTCATTAATTTTTGTTTTGTGTTTAAAGCATCTTGTGCTGATTTTGTAAACATTTGCTTAATTTGTGCATCTTGTACTTGATTTGAATATGCATTTAATTTTTGGTATGCTGTTTCATGTGTTCCTATCAAATGTCTTAAATGTTGTAATTCTACTTGTGTTAAATCTGCCATAAAATCACCCTTTCTAATAATTTCTAGATGTATTATGTTCAGATTTGATTTTTTTATTCAAAGATTTCTAAATTTGCAAACTTCGCCATTAATCTCTTATGACCAGCTTTATCAAAATTAATATCTACTTTTAAATCATCACCCTCAGGTTCTACATAATTAATTGTTCCTTCACCGAATTTTTTATGATATACTCTAACTCCTGATTGATATTTAGAAAAATCAACTGAAGAATTTGAAGCTTTTTTGTTAATATTATTTAAGAAGCTTTCAGCTGTTCTAAATGTAAATCCAGTATTTTCTTGTATTTTTGATGAAGCAGAAGCAGCATATTGTGGTTCTGTAACTTTATATGTTTTAATTGTTCCATTCCCCTTATTTCCGTAGCTCCAAGAGTACCCACTATCTCCAAACCCTCTTGTTTCCTTGTTTTTGCTGTTTGTGAACACTTCATCATATCCATCTAACAATTCTTTTGGTATTTCACTTAAAAATCTTGATGGAGGATTATGGGTTGTTGAACCAAATGTTGTACGTTGTTTACTATTTGTTAGATATAAATTTTCTTTTGCTCTTGTTACTCCAACATAACATAAACGACGTTCTTCTTCTAGTTCTTTTTCTTCCCCTATTGATTTATAACCTGGAAAAATTCCTTCTTCCATTCCTATTAAAAATACTACTGGGAATTCAAGACCTTTTGCACTATGTAATGTCATTAAAGTAACTGTATCTTCACTTTCTTCCATATTATCTAAATCACTTGAAAGTGTTATCCCCTCAAGGAATTCACTTAATGTATTTTCTGCTGTTTCTTCTTCAAATTCGATTGCTACATTTAAGAATTCATCTAAGTTAGCTATTCTGTTTTCTGCTTCTACTGAATTTTCATTTTCTAATGCTCTCATATATCCTGTATCTTTTAGGATTTTCTTTATTAATTCAGAAACTTTCAATTTGTCTTTTTGAGCCATTATTTCTTCCATACAGTTTATAAATTCTCTTGAATTTAGATATACTCTATTTAGTCCATATTGTTCTGCATTTTTTATAATCTCATACATAGGTATATTATTTTGTTCTGATAAATTTGCAATATTTTCTAAACTTGTTCTTCCAATTCCTCTTTTGGGTTCATTTATAATTCTATTTAAACTTAAATTGTCTGCTGGATTTTGTACTAATCTTAAATATGAAATTATATCTTTTATTTCTTTTCTTTCATAGAATTTTAATCCACCTACTATTTTATATGGAATATCTTCTCTTCTTAGTATATCCTCTATTGCTCTCGATTGAGTATTCATTCTATAAAGAACTGCAAAATCTGAATATTTATAATATTCTTCTCTTCTAAGATGTTCAATTTGTTCAGCAATATATCTTCCTTCGTCATATTCGTTATCTGCTGAAAATACTTTTGGTAAGCTTCCAACTTCATTTTTTGTCCATAGTTTTTTCTCATATTTTATTTCATTGTTTTTTATTATAGAATTTGCAACTTTTAAGATATTTCCTGTACATCTATAATTTTGCTCTAATTTTATTATTTTTGTTCCTAGGAAGTCTTTTTCAAAATTTAAGATATTTGAAATGTCTGCTCCTCTAAAGCTATAAATTCCTTGATCATTATCACCTACGGCTGTAACATTTCCGTGTCTTGAAGCCAATAATGTAACTAATGTAAATTGAGATTTGTTTGTATCTTGATACTCATCTACTAGTATGTATTGAAATTTATTTGAGTAATACTCTAATACATCAGGGTTTTCTGTTAAAACTTTAATTGTATAATTTATAATATCATCAAAATCTATTGCATTATTTTCTTTTAATCTTCTTTGATATAATTTATATACTTCTGCGATTTTTTCTTTTCTAAAATCGCCTTTTACTTTTAAAGCATATGTTTCTGGCTCGTTCATATCATTTTTTGCATTACTTATTTCTGATAATACAGACTTGTCAGAAAAAAGCTTATCGTCCATCTCTAATTCTTTTAAACATCTTTTAATTAATGTTTTTTGATCTGTTGTATCAAATATTATAAATGAAGAATCGAAGCCTATTCTATCTATAAATTTTCTTAATATTCGAACACAAATAGAGTGGAATGTCCCAATCCACATGTCTTTTGCTTGGTCTCCAACTAAATTTGCAATTCTCTCTTTCATTTCATTAGCTGCTTTATTTGTAAATGTTATTGCTAATATATTCCATGGTAATGCCTTTTTTTCTTGTATTAAATATGCTATTTTATGTGTTAAAACTTTTGTTTTCCCGCTTCCAGCACCAGCTATTACAAGGCATGGTCCTTCTGTATTTATTACTGCCTCATATTGTCTGTCATTTAGTCCTTTTAAAATTTCATTCATTATATCGAATCCTTTCTTTTTTTCAAATGTTTGTTTGTATTTTACTATATTTCTATTTAATTTGCAATAGCTTTTATAATAAAGTTACACAAATTCCGATTATAAAACCTATCATATTTCCAAGTGCTGAAATTCTTCCTTTGTATAAGCTATTTGACTCTGGAATTAGTTCTCCTGATACAATATATAACATTGCACCTGCAGCAAAGCTTAATGCTATTGCAATTATTTGTTCAGATATCTTTCCAACTATACTTCCTATTAAAGCACCTACTCCCGTAGCTATTCCAGAAAGTATAACATAAAACATTATTTTATATGCTTTCATTCCACCATTTTTCATTGGTAATGCCATTGATATACCCTCTGGTATATCATGGAAACATATTGCTATTGCTAGTGAAAATCCAAGTTTTAATGAAGCTTCAAATCCAGAACCTATAGCTAATCCTTCTGGAATGTTGTGTATTGCAAGACCTATACTTACTATTATTCCTGTTTTTAATAAATTATTAGAAACTTTATTTGTGTCTTGATTTAATACTATTTTTTTGCTAAATATTTTGTCTACTATTAAATCACAAAAAATCATTACAATTATCCCTAAAACTATTCCAATTATAACTTCTGTTATTTGGCTTAATCCTAATGCTTCTGGTATTAAGTCAAAACATATTACTGCCATCATTAGACCTGCAGCAAATGATAAAATGAAACTTAAAAATTTATTAGATTGACTTTTTAATGAACAGCCTATTATTCCACCTATAGTTGTTCCTATAGTTCCAAAAAACAATCCTAAAACTGCTGTATTCATAATATTTTGCATAAAAAAACTCCTTTATTTTATATTATTAAAATATATTTTAAAAGAGTTTTTTTATTCCTTATTCTTCCTCACCTTTTAATCTTTCAGCTCTATCTGCTGCACTTAAATTGTCAATCATTTCGTCTAAATCACCATTTAAGAAATTTTCCATTTGGAATATACTCATTCCTATTCTATGGTCTGTAATACGTCCTTGAGGATAATTATAAGTACGGATTTTTTCACTTCTATCTCCACTACCAACCTGTGTTTTTCTTGCATTTGCAATTTCAGAATCTTGTTTTTCTTTTTCAATATTGTATAATCTTGAGCGTAACATTTTCATAGCATATTCTCTGTTTTGAAGTTGTGATCTTTCAGTTTGACATTCTACTACAATTCCTGTTGGTTCATGTATAAGTCTTACGGCTGATGAAGTTTTGTTAATATGTTGTCCTCCTGCACCTGATGCTCTGAAAACTTCCATTTTTATATCTGCTGGATTTATCTCAATTTCTACATCTTCTACAACAGGAAGTACTGCAACAGTTGCTGTAGATGTATGTATTCTTCCACTGCTTTCAGTATCTGGAACTCTTTGTACTCTATGTACTCCACTTTCAAATTTCAATCTACTATATGCACCTTTTCCTGTAACCATAAAAGATATTTCTTTATATCCACCAAGTTCTGTTTCATTTTCATTTAATATTTCAATTTTCCAATGTTTTCTTTCTGCATACATTGAATACATTCTAAATAATGTTCCTGCAAATAAAGCTGCTTCTTCTCCTCCGGCTCCTGCACGGATTTCACATATAATATTTTTATCATCATTAGGGTCTTTTGGAATTAATAATGTTTTTAATTCTTCTTCTATATGTGGCAATCTTTCTTTTGCTTCATGGAAGTCTTCTTCTGCAAGTTCTTTAAGCTCTTTATCTTCCATCATTTCTTTTGCATCTTCCATTCTTTGCTTTTCTTTTTTATATTCTCTAAATTTTTGTACAATTTCTTCTATTGAGCTATGCTCTTTTATGAGTTTTTGCCATTCCGTATGGTTTGCTATTATTTCTGGGTCACTTATTAATTTTGTTAATTCTTCATATCTAGCTTCTACTTGTTCTAATTTGTCAAACATAAATACTCTCCTTTTCCTTAATTCGTTTTATATTATACTATATATTGGTAGCTTTTTCAAGTAATTCTATAGATTTTTAGCACATATTGAGGGGGACCACATTTCGTGGCCCCCCTCGTTGAGGTGTTTTAGACTGCCATGCTGGCAAGAGCGTTAGAAAGTTTTTCGTCTTTTCCCTTGAAAATGCCGGCCCAATAGGACAAGTATGCCTTGTCCTCCTCACTGTACGGGCCTTTGGTGGTCCGCACAAATTCGCAAATACTCATAAAAGAGATATGCGGAGAAGGGGCATTGGCAAATTGGGGATCGTTCCGGTGCTCCCACAGCATTTCGTAGACGCTCATAGTTTTTACCTCTCTTTAATTTATTAACTCCATTCGGAGTTCTACTATATTATAGCACATTTTACAACATTATGCAAACTTATAGTTCAACAAAATTAAACTTAATATTTTCTCTTTCTAAAACTTCTTTTTCTCTTTTTGTGCATGTAAATATAATTATTTGCCTATCTCTATATTCATCAATCATAAATTTTAATAAATTTGTCAATCTCTCATTATCAAAATATGCGAAAGCTTCATCTAATATAATAGGAACTTTTTCTGTTGAGAGCTCATCAAGCATTGCTAGTCTTAGGGATAGATATAATTGATCAATTGTACCAATACTTAATCTATCTGCCAAAACGTAATTTCCATTATCAAGCTCAACAGTTAAACCTTGTTCATCATTAAAATATATTTTAGAATATTTTTTATTTGTTATTTTTGAGATATTTTTTGATAATTTTTCGGTAAAAATCGGACTAACATTATTTTTCATTTTTTCATATGCTTTTTCTAATAATATTTTAACTAATTCTATACTTTCATTATTTTTTTGTAAATTTTTTAATTCTTCTTTTAATGCAAAATTTTCTTCTTCTATTTTTGATAAATTTTCTAATTGTGGTTCAATATTTTCTTTTTTTATTTCTAATTTATTTAATTCGATTTTTAATTCATTTATTTCATTTTCTATTAATTCAATTTTTTCATTTATTTTTTCTGAATTAAATAATAAATTAATTTCATCATTATTTATTTTTTCTAAATATTTTTTTATTATTTTTTCTTTTTCTAAATTATTTAAAAAATTATTTTCTATTTTTATTTTATTTATTTCATCTAATAATTCATTATTATTTTTTTCTATTATTTTTTCTTCATTTTTTAAATTATTTATTTCTTGTTCTTTTTCTGCTAATTCTATTTTTTTATTTTTTTCTATTTTTTTATTATTTTTATTTATTTTATTTTTTTGAATAATTATAAAAATTAAAAATATTGGTATAGTAACAAATATCGCATATTTAATAATATTATTATTTATTATTTTGGGAATAAAAATAAACCATAATATATTTATTAAAATTAATAAAATAAAAATTATTATTATTTTTTTATTTAATTTATTTTTTTTATTATTTATTTTATTTTTATTTTTTTCTTTTAAATAATTATTATTTTTTTCTTCAATATTATTTTTAATTATTTTTATTTTATTTTTATTTTCTTCAATTATTTTTTCTTTTATTTTTATTTTTTCATTTTCATAATTATTTTTTTCTTTTATTTTTTTTATTTCTTTTAATAAATTATTTTTTATTTCTTTTTTTTCCAAATTATTTTTTATTTTATTTTTTTCTTCAATATTTTCATAATTAATATTTTCATATTTTTTTAATTCGTTTATTTTCTCTTCATTTTTTTCTATATTTTTTGTGACAATATTGATTGGTTTTTCTCTGCTTCTTTCTGTTCCAATTTCTTCTAGTTGTTTTTTGTTTAACTTTTCAACCGCCTTTTTATACGAAATGTTATCTTCGCCTGTCCCTAAGAGATTAGATATCTTTTGTATTAGTATGCTTTGTGTGTTTTTACCAATTTTTACCTCTTGTTGCATCGCAACAGATGTTGCTAAAAACATTTCTTCATTAATTTGTGTTTGCTCATAGAAAAATTCATTTCCTTTATTTTTATCTATATTAAATTGTTTACTAATATCTTCTCCTTTTTCATAAAATATTTTTGGATTTTTTTTATTAAATTCTCTAAATATTTCATATTTATTTTTATTGTCTAATTCATAAGATAATTTTCCTGAAAATTCATCTGTATCCCATGGCTTATATTTTTCAAAATCAGATATTTCTTTTCCATTTTTATTTTTTGATGCACCATAAAAAATATTTAAAATAAAATTTAATACAGTTGATTTTCCACTTTCATTTTCTCCATAAATTATATTTAAATTATTTTCTAAATTAATTTCTTTATTTTTTAATTTACCATATGAATTTATTTTAATTTTATTTATATTCAAATAAATCCCTCCGATTTTATTCTAAAATTTCAAGTCCTATTTCTAATGCTTTTTCTAATATTTCATCATCATATTTTTTATTATTTATTTCTTCTAATACTTCTCTTGCAAATAAACCTTTTAAATTATTTTCTTTTGCTATTTTTTCTATATCATAATTTGGTTTTGTATTATTTTTTATTTTTATTATTTTTTCATCTAAATCATATTTATATAAATTATAAATATTTATTTCAAAATTTCTTTTTCCTACTAATATTAATTTATATAATTTATTTTCTTCTAAATTTAAATTATTTATTTTTTCTATTAATTCTTCAATTGAATTTATTTCTGTACAATTTATCTCTGTTTCCACAAATTCTGTTTGGTCTAATTTAATAAATTTCAAGTCAATTTTATCTTTATTAATATCACCAACTACCATTCCATGTCCTCCTAATTCATCAAAACCTAATGATATTGTAGAACCTGGATATATTATTCTTCCATTTGGTTCAAAATTATTTTTATGAATATGTCCTAATGCTATATAATCAAAACCTTTTTCTTCTAACATTTTTCTACTCATTGAATTATACTGCATTTCTTCTGAGTTTGAACCATCTAAAGTTCCATGAATTAATAATATATTTATTTTATTTGGATCATCTATTTTTAAATCTTTTATTCCTGAATCAGAACAATAAAAATCATCAAAACCATATCCATAAATATCAATATTATTTAATTCAATTTTTTCAATTTTTGAATTAAATATATGTACATTTTCACTCCAATCATATATATTATAAAATGATTGTTTTAAATATGGATCGTGATTTCCTGGTACAATAAAAATTTTTGTGTTTTTTATTTCTTTAAATAAATTATTAATAAATTCTATTGTTGTTTTTCTTATATATTGATGTTCATATAAATCTCCAGAAATAAATAAAAATTCAATATTCTCTTTTTTTATATATTCTATTATGTTTTTAAAAACATTTCTTTGTTCAATTCTTCTTTTTTCACCTAAATTTCCTTTGTCTGACAATGTTGTAAATGGTGAATCAAAATGCATATCTGCTATATGTACAAATTTCATTTTTTTCTCCTTTCGTATCTAATATTTTATATGAACAATTATTTTTTTTCAAGCTTTTAGCGAAAATTTTTTCGTATTTTTGCAAAAAAATAAAAGGCAAGACAAGTAGGAACGACCCTAGCTATGTTTTGCCTAAAAATATTAATCATCATCTATTGGACCAAACAATTCATCAAACTTTGCTTCCAATTCTTTTTGTAAATCATATGCATCCTCATCATTTGAGTTATCTATTTCTTGTTGTTTTGGTGTTGTTTGAGGTACAGGTATATCTTCAAATAAATTATCAATTGACTGTGGTTCTTCTTTTTGTTCCACAGTTTCCTTAACTGGTGTCTCAGAAGTATTTTTATTTGATGTTTCTTTATTTTGAGGAACATCATCAAATAAATCATCTAATGATTCTACTTTTAAGTTTTGAGCTTCTTTTTCTGTTTTATCTTCAGTCCATGGATTATATGGATTGAATTTTCTCCAAGTTCCTCTATCTATTGGTCCTCTATCATTATGACTAATTTGATTTGCTTCTAATGCTCTAACCATATTTTTATGTTTAAAGTAATAAAACTTGTTTGCTTTAACTGGTTTTATTCCTTTTTCAAAAATAATACATAAATCATTGTCTAATCTTCTTAATTCATCTGGTGTCATTAATGCTCTTGCCATTACTTGATCAGAAGTACTTTGTCCTGTTTTAAAATATTGCCTATCTCTGTTTATTGAAATACTATCTCTTTCAATAGTTTTCTCTCCTAATGCTTTTGAAAAATATTCTACTGTTTTATATGAGTTACTTCCTAAAAATACATGTGTATCACAGTTACCAATAATTGTTTCATATGATTTCTCATAAATAGCCTCTAATTGGTCTAAGTTTTGTAAAATTACACTAAATGAAATTTTTCTACTTCTTGATGTTGATATTTTTTTATCAAAATCTGGAACTCTACCAATATTTGCGAACTCGTCTAATATAAAATATGTAGGTATTTTTAATTGTCCACCATTATCATCAGCATAATTATATAATTGTTGTATCATTTGAGCAAAGAATATTGTAAGTAAAAAGTCATATGCTGTATGTGTATCAGATGATATTACATATACTGCTGTTTTTTTGTTTCCTATCTCTTCAAAATTTATTGTATCTGTTGATGTTAATTCTGCAATCTCTTTTGAGTCGAATTTACCTAATTTTGATTGTAATGTACTTAAGATTGAGCTATATGTTTTTTCTGGAGCTATTTCTATTGATTTATAATTCATTCTAGCTGGATGGTCATATGGTAATTTACTCATTAATTCTGATAATAAGTTACTTCCTCCATTAGAATTAGCTGCTCTTACTAATTCCGCACAACTCGCTAAGTTTTGTTCTTCTTCTGGTCTTGTTGCCATTAAATAATATATTAATGCTTTTAATAACATTTCAGCCGAATCATCCCAGAAAGGATCTGAACCACTAGTATCATTTTTTTGTCCTTTTACAATTGTGTTTGCTATAACATCTACATCTATCTCTGAAGAAATATGCATTAAAGGATTGTATCCATCACTATTTTGTGGTTTTACTAAATTTAATACTTTTATATCATAACCATTTGCTTTTAAATAGCCTGCTGTCTTGTCATATAATTCTCCTTTAGGGTCTGTAAATACATAAGAACCTAATAATTGACATGCATTAGGTATTGAATATGATGCTGATTTACCAGAACCAGAACCACCGACTACTAATACATTGACATTTCCTCTTTTATCAACAGGCAAATAATTGTCTTCAGCAAGTATTATTCCTTTTTTGTTACTTAATACTTGATATTGTTCTCCATTTCTACTCCAGTCACTTGAACCATGTTCTATATCTGTGAATTCGTTTTTAGGTGCTGATCTTGCAACACCAACTATAAAGAATATAGCAAATATTATTGAAAATATTCCTAAATTTCTTAAATATGCTCCTAATAAATTATTAGAAAATATTTGTCCAATGCCCGAAAATGGATTTGTAATTGTTTCTACAAATTTAGATAATCCCTCAGTTCCATTCTGTGTAACTGCTGTATTATAACCAACAGTTATAGGCACAATTAATACTATGGCTATAAATAACCATAGTATCGCAAAAATTATAAAATATTTTTTATTTCTTCTTATTGCTCCCTCTACTTTGTAATTCATATGTAAATCACCTTCTCTTTTGTTTAATGAGTTATTTCTTCTTCTTTTCTTGATTTATTTGGATTTCCTTTTCTTGATTTATTTGGATTTCCTCCTGGATATGCTTTAATAGATACAAATTCTCCTGCTTTCATTAATTCAAATGGTTTTATTGAAGCTTTTCCTTTTGCATCTAACTCTTTTCCTTTTTCTTTTACTGCAGTAACTGTTATTACATTTAAATCATTTTTTCCCGCAGCTTTTCCAATTTTCTTTCCATTTACTGTGTTATTTACCATAGTAAATTTGCCTCCTTAAACATTTCCCTTATCTTCTCTCACTTCAAAAGCGAAATAAGATTTGTATGGTTTTAATTTACATCTTCCCTTTACTTTATTTTCTTTTTCATCAAAATAAAGTCTAGGTTTTAATTCTTCTGTAGTTTCAGGATCTATAACACAAATATCTCTTTTTAAATTTGGGGTATAGTTAAAATCTTTAAATTCCTGTTCTTCTTCTGAATACAGTGTATTAAATTTGAATGGTGTTGGTCTCTTTGAAATTCTAACTTCATCATCAATTAAAATACCTGAATTTATTATTACATTTTCTTTTCCAAATGATAATATTACTAATTGATTTCCATTTGGTTGTGGCTCGTCAACGTAAAAGGTCTTTCTTGTAGATTCTCCTCTTATTTCTTCTGTGAAATCTAATCTTTCAACAGTATATTTTGGATAGTCTTTCAAGTATTCCTTTTCTGTCTTGTTAATTTGATAAATTACTGTGTTTACTCCTTTTGGATCTGTTATACTAAAATGTTTTCCTTGTAACATATCCATATTAAATTTACACCTCATTCCTATGATTTTAATCCATAGTTTATCTTATGTTTACGAACCCACATAATTAATTATATCTTATATTGTAAATTTTGTCAATAGTTTTAGTGTTTTTTCAACATTAGACAACCTTTGGATTGAATTTTGATATTTCTTTTAATTTTTTAAACATTTCTTTTTCTTCTGCTGTTAGTTTATCTGGCACAACTATTTTTATTTGAGCAATTAAGTTGCCCCTTTGTCCATCAGTTGTTTTATATCCCTTTTGAGGAATTTCTATTGTTTCACCTGATTGCACTCCATTTGGAATATATACTTGTGTTTTTGAATCATCAATTGAAAGAATTTTTGTTTTTGTACCAAGTGCTGCATCCCAAGGTGTAATTGGTATAATTGTATATAAATCTGTTCCATTAAGTTTATATTTTTTATTATCTTCAATATTAACTTTTATATACAAATCTCCATTTTTACCACCATTTATTCCTTCTTTTCCTTGTCCAATTAAACGAATTTTTTCTCCATTTTGTATTCCTGCAGGCACTTTAATTGTAATTGCTTTTGATTTTCCTTCTATATCTTTTAAAACAATCTTCTTTTCGCTTCCGAAAAAACCATCTTCTAATGATATATTAATACCTGTTTCTATGTTCTCTCCCTTTTGTGGTTTTAATTTTGCTTCTGGTATTTCTTCTTTCATATCACTATTTCCAAAAAACATTTCAAAAAATTCTCCAGCCATCTCTCCCGAAGTTTTTTGTTTTGCTCTTTTTAATCTGCCAACATTATAATTCCATGTTCTATCATATTTTCTTTTTGTGGATGGTTGTGATAATATTCTATATGCTTCATTTATATCTTTTATTTTTTCTTCTGCTAATTTATCTCCAACATTTACATCTGGATGATATTTTTTTGCTTGTTTTCTATATGCTATTTTTATTTGTTCTATTGTAACTCTACTGGTATCCAATTCTAATATTTTATAATAGTCCTTAAATTTCATTTGAAGTCCCCCTAATAAAAGTCATCTTTAGAATTTTAAAAAATTGGTGTTTTTATTATATCAACTTTTCTAACAAAAATCTATAGTTTTTGACAAATTTCGTAAAATTTCATTGCATTCGATGCTTTTACTAAAACAACATCTCCATTTTTTAATTCTTTTTGCAATTTTTCTATTATTTGTTTTTTGTTTTCAAAATAAATAGTTTTTGTTGAACTATTTTTAACACTTTCTATTATATATTTAGAATTTTCACCAGAGCAAATTAATACATCAATTTTGTTTTTGACTATTTCTTTTCCAACTTTTTCATGTAATTCTTTTGTATATTTTCCCAACTCGAACATATCTCCCAATACTGCAATCTTTCTTTTACCCGTATGTTTTGCGAGAAATTCTATACTTGCTTTCATTGATTCATAACTTGCATTATAACTATCATTTATAATGATTGCACCATTATCTAATTTTTTTATATCCATTCTCTTTTTAGTTAGTTCAAATGTTGAAATTCCTTTTGTTATATTTTCAGTTGAAATATCAAGTAATTTTCCAATACCAATTGCGCATAATGAATTATATACAAAATGTGTTCCACCAACAGGTACGTTTACTTTAACTTCTTCTTGTTTTGTTAATGCAATAAATTCACTACTTTCTTCTTTAAGTTTAATTTTTTTTGCATTAATTTCACTTTGATTTTCAATTCCTATAGTATGGATTTCAATTTTTTCTTTGTTATTTTCATACCATTCATGTAATAAATCATTATCATTATTTATTACCAAAATAGGCTTATCCATTCCTTCTAATATTTCTAATTTTGCTTTTAAAATATTCTCTCTCGAACCTAGATTTCCTATATGTGAAGTTCCTATATTAGTTATTACAGCTATTGTTGGTTTTGCAATTTTAGTTAATAAACTTATCTCACCAAAATGGTTCATTCCCATCTCAACCACTAGGGCTTCATGGTCTTTAAGTTTTAATATAGTCATTGGCAAACCAATATTATTATTGTTGTTTCCTTCTGTTTTTAATGTTTTATATTTTGTTGATACAACATTTGCAATAATATCTTTTGTACTTGTTTTTCCTACACTTCCCGTTATTGCAATTACTGGGATATCATATAAACTTCTTTTATATTCAGCTAATTTATATAGTGCTTCCAAAGTATTTTCTACTTTTATAATAGCTTTATCAGCATATTTTTGAAGCTTATCTTTTTCAATTTCAATATTTTCTATAATTACTGCTTTTGCTCCTTTTTCTAATGCTTCATCCCAAAGCTTACTTCCATCAAATTTTTCGCCTTTTATTCCTATGTAAATATCTCCTTCATTAATTGTTCTTGTATCTTTTGAAAAATTTTCACATTCTATATTTTCGTTTCCTGCAAGTAATTTTCCATTTGTTACTTTTAAGATGTCTTTTACTTTCATTTTGACCTCCTGAATTTTTTTATAATTATAATATATTTTTATTTTGTATTCAATATTAAATTTCCTTAAAAATTAAAAAAGGCAACAAATTTGTCGCCTTTTTTTCTGAAAACTATTTGTTTTCAACTGATCTATTTGCAATTTCTATAGCTTTTGAAACTATATTTCCACATGTCTTAGATGATACATTTTCCCAACTTCCGCCATCTTTCTTTACTTGGTCATAAACACCTAATTCTTTTGCAATTTCTGTTCGTAAGTTTTCAGATATTAATTTGTGGTTTCTAGACATTCTTGCCCACTCCTTTCAAACTGAACATTTTACGGACCGCTTATATGAAAAAACCAAAAGATTTTTTCAATTTTATTATTTACATTTTAAATTTTTTTATTCTGTTAATGTTCCATTTGGAGTATTTGTTATAATGAGAATATCTTCCTCTTCTCCAGTTTCTGCATTAATATATGCAATAAAATCAATATCTTCTACTTTTCCTTTAAATTCATAACATAAGATTTCTGTATTCCATTCTGTTGGAATTATTGCTAATCCTTCACTCTTTATTTCAATATTATTGGTTAATTGTTTTTTTGCATCTTCTATCGAAATTAAGTTTTTTGAAATATTTCTTTCATAATGATTATTTAAATATCCTGTTGATTCTAAACCTATTATTTCTCCATTATCTAAAGCAATTTTTACCTTAATTAAGTCGGGATATATTACAACATTATTTTGTTTATAAGCATAATTAACTGTTATAAAACCATTTTCTTTTAAATAATATGTTTCTTGCATATTAGGAAAACCTTTATTATTTAAATATTCTTTGCCTTTTTGAACCGCTTCTTCTGGACTTATTTTTTCCTCAATAACATTTCTATTATAATTTAAAAATACTACATGTCCACCTTTTTTTGAAATTGATATTCCAATATTTTGTTCTTCATTTGTTGTGATTTCAAATCTATATACTGGTATATCTCCATTTTCTACATAGCCATTACTTTTTGTTTCATTTATTTTATCTTTTCCAATAAATTCTTCAGCTTTCTGTTTTGCAGTTTCTTCGTCTATATCTTCACCTGTTAGCCCTTTTTTCTCTGAACTTGTAATATGCTCAGAAAATGCTCCATCATAAATTAATCCTGTAAATTCATGGAAATTATCTTCTACAACATCAAATCCACTTACTTCTGTAATTTTAGAACTCTCTGTATTTTTCACCAAATCCGCCCATTTTAATGTTCCATTATTTAATTCATCAGACATCTCATTTAATGTGTTTGATAAATCATTGCTATAATTATATAATTCTTTTATTTTGCTCATATCATCATCAGAAAGTTCATTTCCTTCAATAGTCTTTCTTGATAAAGAATAACTAAATTCACTTATTTGATTCAAAAATTTTTCTGTATTTTCTAATTCTTGACTTTCTATTGGTAACATACCTAAATATGATTGTGCTAAATTTGACTCTCTCCACACATGCGTAAGCATTTCAGCTCCATGTTCGGCAGTTTTTGACACCATTGTTTTTGCCAAATATGTTTTTACATTTTGAACATAATCTACAACCTCATAAAAAGCTTTATTATAATCATTTTCTGTAATTGTAGCATATTTATTTTTTTGTTCATATAAATTATAGCCTAAAATAGCAATAACTATTAATAAAATAACTGATAATAAAATCCAAATCTTATTTTTTTGCATATTTGCCTCCTTTTTCTTATTTTGGTTTTTTTTGAAAAAAATATACAAAGTTTTAAAATTTTATGGTAAAATGTACAAAAAAGGAGTTTATATGAAAAAAGTAATTATATTTTATGCTTCTTATGGAGGTGGGCATTTATCTGCTGCACGTTCTATAAAAGAAAATATGGAAACAAATTATGAAGATATAGATGTTAAATTAATAGATTGTATGGAATATGTGAATAAAACTGTAAACAAAATTACAACAAAAGCATATTCCGAAATGGCTAAAAAAGCACCAAAGACTTGGGGAAGAGTTTATTGGAAATCACAAAAAGGTCCTTTGGCTCAGATTAGCACAACATCAAATAAAATCTTATCTATAAAATTATATAAATTATTAAAAGATTTTGAACCAAATTTAATAGTTTCAACACATCCATTTGGAAGTCAAATGTGTGCTTATCTAAAAAAACATGGGAAATTAAATGCAAAAATTGCAACTGTTATGACAGATTATGCACCTCATGACCAATGGCTTGTATTTAATAAATATGTTGATTACTATTTTGTTTCACATGATGGAATGAAGAAAGAATTGCATGAAAAGGGTATTCCAAATGAAAAAATATTTGCTACAGGTATTCCTTTATCAAATAAATTTTTACTTAAATATGACAAACCAACAATTCTTAAAAGTTTTGGTTTATCTCCAGACAAAAAAACTGTATTATTTTTTGGTGGTGGAGAATTTGGATTAGGAAAAACTCAAACATTTAAAATATTTAAATCTTTTGTTGAGTGTCCAGAAAATATACAAATTGTAGCTATTTCTGGAAAAAATCAAAAAATGAAAGAAGCATTTGAAAATCTTGTGGAAAGTTTAAATAAAAAAGATTCCGTAAAAATTTTAGAATATACAAACCAAGTTCCTGAACTTATGAGTATTTCTGATTTAGTTGTAACAAAGCCTGGTGGTCTTACCACTACGGAAAGCTTAGCTTCTGGTTTACCTATTGTTGTAATAAATCCAATTCCTGGTCAGGAAGAAGAAAATGCATCTTATTTAGAAAAAAATAAGGTTGCTATTTGGCTAAAAAAAGATGATAATGTTGAAGTTATTTTAAAAGATTTATTTTCAAACCCAGAAAAAATGCAAGAAATGAAAATAAGAGCTAGATTGCTTGCTAAAAAGAACTCTACAAAAGATATTTGTAAGATTTTACTTGGCTCTTAAAATATGTGCTTATAAAAGAGACTGCTAAAAGTATATTTTTATACTAATTTAGCAGTCTCTAAAATTTTTATATTTCTCTTCTTCCTTCCAATGCTTTAGTAAGTGTTATTTCATCTGTATACTCTAAGTCTCCACCAACCGGAATTCCATGAGCAATTCTTGTAACTTTTATTCCTAATGGTTTTATTAATTTAGATAAATACATAGCTGTTGCTTCTCCTTCAATTCTAGGGTTTGTTGCAAGAATTACTTCTTTTACTGTTCCATCCATAAGTCTAGATAATAATTCTTTTATCTTAATATCTTCTGGACCTATCCCATTCATCGGAGAAATTGAACCATGTAATACATGATATACTCCCTTGAATTCATGTGTTTTTTCCATAGCGATTATATCCCTTACATCTTCTACAACACATATAATTGATTGATCCCTTTTAGGGTTTCCGCAGATATTACATGGATCTGTATCAGAAATATTATAACATTTACTACAATATTTTAAATTCTTTTTAGCATTTACTATTGAAGAAATAAACTCATTTGTTTCTTCTTCTGATGCGTCTAATATGTAAAATGCTAATCTTGCAGCAGTTTTACTTCCTATACTTGGTAATTTTTCAAAACTCTGTATTAATTTTTCTATTGATGGTGAATAATATGACATGTCTTTCTCCTTCTTTTATTACCAATTACATTAATCCTGGAATATTGTATTTTCCCATTGCAGAAGCTTGTGCATCATCCACTTGCTTAAATGCTTGATTAATGCATGTAACTATTAAATCTTGTAACATTTCAACATCATCTGGATCAACAACATCTTTTTGTAGTGTTAATTCTTTTATTTCTTTTTGTCCAGAAACTTTTACAGTTACAGCACCTCCACCAGCTGATGCTTCAAATTCTTTATTTGCAAGTTCTGTTTGTGATTTTTCTAAATCTGCTTGCATTTTTTTGGCTTCTTTCATTAAACTATTTATATTCATTCCGCCAAATCCTCCCATTCCTGGGAATCCTCCTCTTTTTGACATTTTAATTCCTCCTCTATTCTGTTATATCAAATGGTATATCAAAACCACTAGCGAAATTAGATAATTCTTGTTCTTCATTTAATTCCTGTTCTTGCGGTTTTGTATCAATATATTTTACTTGCATCTGTTTACCACAGGCAAGTGATATTTGCTGAGCGATTTCCATTTTGTTTTCAGGTTTTTCTAATACCGTTTTTCCAAATGGAGTTAATCCAGCTGGAAACTCAATTCCCACTGTTAAATCATTAATTTCTACGGCATTTGTATTTAATAAATTTGTATATAGCATTAGTTTTCCATTTTTCTTAAGATTATTTACAATCTCTTTCCAATATTGAGCTGGTTTACTATTCTTTCCAATACCTTCAATTGCCGTATTGTCTGGTTTTGGAGCTGTTTCTTTTGTTGAACTTTGTGTTCGTGGTGCTGAAACCGCTCTTGCCGTAGTAGTTCTACCTGTGTTTCTTAAATAATTTTCTATCTTATCTAGTCTTTCATAAATTTCTTGACTATTACCAGAATTATTATTTATAGTGTTTTCTTGTGTTATGATTTCTTTATCACACAATCTTATTATTCCTGCTTGGAACACAATTAACCTTTGTGTTGAACCTTTCATATCATTTTCTAGTTTAGATAGTTCATTTATTAATCTAATAGCTCTTTCTTTTGTTACTTTTTGAGCTAGTTCTTCAATTTCTTTCTGGTCTTTTTCATTATATATTGTTAATTTCTGATTAGTTTTAATCATTAAGATATCTTTTATATATTTTATGATTTCCCAAAGTAAGTTATTTAGGTCTTTTCCTTCTTCAAGCACTTTAGTTATTGTTTCCATTGCCTCATCTATATTGTATTCTACAATAGCCTGTGTAATACCATGTATAAATGTGGTTTTTGGAATACCTACTAATTCTTTTATTTTTTCTTCATCAATATCATTTTCTCCGTCTTGTACGCATCTTTCTAATATTGATAGAGCATCTCTCATTGCTCCTTCTGATAATGATGCAATTATATTTAATGCTTGAGTAGTAGCTTTTATATCACTTTCTTTACAAACAATTTCAAGTCTTTTAATTATATCTTCATTTGAAATTCTTTTAAAATCAAATCTTTGACATCTTGATAAAATTGTTGCTGGTAATTTTTGTGGCTCTGTTGTTGCTAATATAAATTTTACATGTTCTGGTGGCTCTTCTAGAGTTTTTAGTAATGCATTAAATGCTCCTTGTGAAAGCATATGAACCTCATCTATTATATAAACTCTATATTTAGCCTTTGTTGGTAGAAAGTTTACCTCTTCTCTAATAGAACGAATATCTTCTACACTGTTATTTGATGCAGCATCCATTTCTATTATGTCTGTTAATGAACCTGCTAAAGCTTCTTTACATATCTCACATTCATTACATGGCTCTCCGTCTTTTGGGTTTAAGCAATTGATTGCTCTTGCCAAGACTTTTGCTGAAGTAGTCTTTCCTGTTCCTCTTCCTCCATTAAACAAATATGCATGTCCAACTCTATTTGCCATTATTTGATTTCGTAATGTTCTAGTAATATGCTCTTGACCAACCATTTCCCCAAAGGTATTTGGTCTAAATTTTCTATAAAGTGCTGTGTACCCCATATTTTTCACGTCCTTTATATTATAGAACTTAAATAAAATGGTGTGAGTTCCAATCTCTCTATGGAAAGCACTTTTCACATAAAAGTATCTACTTATTGCTGCTTCCTTCCGGACCTGACAAGGTTCATAGGCTTTTATTGAAATGCTTTCCATACAGAGGTCAGTTCTCATACCATTTCTATTATATACTCTACTTGCATTTTTTGCAAGTAGTTTTATTTAATTTTCAATTCTTTTAAAAACTATGTTTTGTAAATCTGTTTTCTCAATTCCAACTGTTCCTTTTTCTATTATTTCATCTGTTGGAATGTCTATTTCAATTGTTGTTTCATATTTTCTATTATTACGCAAATTAATTGTTAAATTAAATGTTAATTTTGTTTGAATATCTTCTTTTTGTACATTTGAAAGTTGTAATAATTTGCTGTAGTCTATTTCTTCGCCATCATTTGTTCTATATTGTGAAATGTTATTTATTGCATATCTAAAGGCTACAATTCCACCTTGATTTGAGATTTTTTGTTCTTTAATATTTGATTCTAAGTCTCCTTGATATTTTATGTCTGTAATTTCGTTTTCTGCTAAGTTTTTAAACATAACACTCTCATCTTGTACTGGTTTATAAAGTTTTGTTTCTCCTGTTTGATTGGTTTTATTTATTGTAATATTGTTTATTTCAACAGAATCAATTACTTCTGTTTTTCCATAACTAGAATTTTTTTCTATATATACATATATATCATTGTTTTGATTTACGTTAAATTTCCATTTTTCTTCTCCTTCTGTGAGTTCGTTACCTTCTACACTCTGTATTATAGAAATTTTTGATATACTGAATGGCATGTTTGTTTCGCCTTCAACTTGATATCTCAATATTAGGATTCCTGCAACACAAAGTATTACAAATATTATTGTTACAATTACAATTGTATGAAATATTTTTCTACCTGTTTCTCTATACATTTTTTCCTCCGTTTATTTTTTGCTTTTTCTTAATTCTTTGAAAAAATCTTTAAGGATTTTTTCACATTCTTTTTGCATTATCCCACTTTCTATTTCTACTTTATGATTAAATTTATAATCTTCTAATAGATTTAAAACAGAACCTACTGCTCCCGTTTTTTCGTCTTTGGTTCCAATATATATTTTTTTAATTCTTGAATTTATTATTGCACCTGCACACATGCTACATGGTTCTAATGTTACATACATTTCACAGTCTATAAGCCTCCATGAACCTAGTTTTTTGCTTGCTTTTTGTATTGCTATTATTTCCGCATGTTTTGTGGTATCTTTTTTTGTTTCTTTTTGATTATATCCTCTTGCTATTATTTTTCCATCTTTTACTATTACTGCTCCTACAGGTACTTCTAACTTTTTATATGCTTTTTCTGCTTCTTTTAAGGCTTGTTTCATAAAATATTCTTGCATTTGTTTTCTCCGTTTTTTATTTTTCCATTTCTTTTAATTTAGTTTTTTTGGTGTTCCCAGGCGGACTTGGCGAGCCGCGTCGGGAAAATGGTCTACAAGACCATTTTCTGTTCCTCCTTTTCAAGTCCTCCTGAAGTTGTTTCAATGTGGTGTTCCCAGGCGGACTTGAACCACCATCGGTCGCTTAGGAGGCGACTGCTCTATCCTGCTGAGCTATGAGAACATTTATATTGGAATTATAGCATATTTATAGTTGCATTGCAATAAGTTTAGCTTTTTATTACTGTAATTTTTTTGTAAATTTATGTTATAATATGGTAAATAATGGAGATAAAAATTCGTGAAAAGAAAAGGATATTTGTACCAAAATTTATATAATTTTGAAAATATACAAAGTGCTTTTAATGAAGTATGCCAAAACACAAAAAATAAGAAAAAAGTTTCGAAATTTAAAGAATATGCAAGATAAAATCATTAATCATTTGGTAGCAAGGCATATACTTTATCCAGCAATTTTGCCTTGCCTTTTAGATGTTAATGTTGCAAGTAGAAAAGGATTAGGCACAAGTGAAGGTATTAGATTATATAAGAATTTTCATAGAATTTGTAAGGTAAAATATAATACTTATTATGTTTTAAAATGTGATATTAGTAAATTTTTTGCAAGTATTAATCATGATATTTTAAAGGAAAAATTAGGAAAGAAAATTAAAGATAATGATGCTTTAAAAATTGTTTTTGATATTATTGATGTTGAAGAAAATGGCTTAAGTATTGGAGCAATGACGAGTCAAATTCTTGCAATTTTTTACTTAAATGATATGGACCACTTTATTAAAGAAAAGTTAAAAATAAAATATTATATAAGATATCAAGATGATTTTTTACTTTTTCATCCATCTAAAAAATATCTTAAATATTGTTTAAAAGAATTAGAAAAATTTTTGGATAAAGAAAAATTGAAATTAAATAAAAAAACAAGAATTTATAAAAGTACAAATAATTTTATTTTTCTTGGTAGAAAAACTAATGGGGATTATGCTAAATATAGAGATGTTAAAAGAAGAATTAATAAAAGAATTTATTTGTATAAAACAGGTCAAATAGAATTTTCTAGTCTGTTAAATAGCATTATATGTTACAAAAATTTATGTAAAAAAGGTAGTAACTATTAATTTAATTACTATCTTAAAAACAGTTCTAAAATATATTCCTTTTCGAATATTAATACCTACTAACAAATATATTTATCTATTTTTACTTTATACTTAGATGCATATCTAAGTAATGGACATAGTTTGTTTCTATATTATCTCTTATACAATCATTAATTGTATAACCACAGTTTATAGAAGCTAAAGGGCGGACAGCGTAATTACTGTTAGTGTTCTCGTTCAAGTTCGAACTATTGCCGTTGCACAAGTTGTTCGCGTTCACGTTGCTGCTATTCACATTGCGAACATTGAAGTTAGCATTACTTGAATTGGTATTGACACAGCGAGAGGCTAGCCACATACAACTATGCCCAATTATTTTATACTTTTTATCCAACCATTTGCATATTTTATTATATCTTCCATTCTATTGCCTAGTTTAATATATTTTTTATTATTTATTATCATTTTGTCATAGCATAAATTAAATAAAAAGTCTAAAATCTTAATTTTTGCTATTACTTTTTCTAAAAGTCTTTTTTTATTTTCTACACTACTTGTTATATTTGCCTCATAGCATAATTCTAATAAATCATAACTATTACTTCTAATCCTGTTTTTTATTTCTATATCTTTTTTAGGAAAATTACTTAATTCTTTATCTATTACAATTATTAAATTTCTAATAAAATTAATTACCTGAAATTTTTCTTCTTTCATTTATTATTTCTTCCATTTTATTTAATATATTTTTAAAATCTTGTTTATTTATATTTTCTAATAAATAATTATTTATACTTTCTATTCTTATTTTTAGATTTATATATTTTCTTGCTTTTTCAAAAAATGTGGTATATGTGTTTAAATTTTTGTTATCACAAAACTCATCTACATCATAGTTGTTTCTTCTATCTAATATCATATAATTTATCTTTTTTTCTTCTAGTTTTGCTATTACTTTATTATAGCTATCTTGAGGGAAACCGCACATATATACTTCTTCTACTTTTTTTAATTTATAATCAAAAATATATGAAACTATATATGCATCTTTACCATATACATGGTAAAACTTTCCTATTTTTACAAGTATAATGTCATTTTTATGCACTTCTTTTGCTGTTTTTACTATTCTTATTATCCCCATATACACCTCAAAATTTTTTGCCCAGCGGACACAAGACCCGCTTGGCAATACTTTTCTTCTAGTTTATTTTAATTTCCATCCTCCTGTTGCTTCGTTATATCCTGCATCTATGTCTAGGACTTCAGATTTTAGAGAAACTAAAGGGCGGACAGCGTAATTACTGCGAGTGTGCTCGGTCAAGTCCGAACCATTGCAGTCGCACAAGTTGGACGCGTCCACGTTACTGCTACTCACATAGCGAACATAGAAGTAAGCATTACTTGAAGAGGTAAAGACACAGCGAGAGGCTAGCCAATAATTGGTTACAGTGAATAACGTATCTTTAATTGTTGGATTTGTTATTTTACTTTTATCATAGTTATAATACGTATATTTTAAGTTGCTTACTCCTGCTTTTTCTGATTCTCCGTTTGTATTATTTATTGTTGGGTAATATACATTTACTGTTGGATTTGTTGTACTTCCGTAACTACTATATACTGCTGTTCCATCGCTAAATCTTGGAATTCCATTTTCATCTTCCGTTATTCCTGCATATTTATTTATATCTTCTACTCTTATACTTCTTGCTCCTGAACCTGTTATCTGTCCTGTTAATTCTTCGTCTTTTGGTCCTCCATAACTATATGTTGTTACTTGGCTTTTGTCTGCTCCATATCCATAACCATATATTTTACATACTTCGTTTAATTCTTGTTCTGCATATAAATATCCTGGTGCTCCATATAGTACAAAATTTCCTCCTGCATCTGTTTTTATTACATCTTCTGATATTAATGTTACTGTTCCATTTTCTATACTTAATATTTTCCATTTTGTACTTGTTGTTGCTGTGAATGTTTGTGCTGAATCTCCATTTCCGTGGTTTTGTCCATCTCCTTCTGGTGATGTATATGTTAATTTTTCTGCTTCTACTGCTGTTCCACTCAAATCTGATATTGTTGGGTTATATGCTACACATTGTCCTACTTCTACTCCATATTCTGTTATATCAACATATTCACTTACTTTTCCTTTTTCATCTATTATATAACTTCTTCCACTATCCATATATTTTACAATGTATGGCTCTGTTTCTGATAGTGTATAATCTTCTCCTTCTGTTCCTATATGGTTTGCTAACGCTGTATTCAAATGCTCTCTTTTTATCTCATATCCTTCTTCTTCTGATAATGCACTTCCTACTGCTAATGTTACTATTTCTTTTTCTCTTCCTTTATCATTATCTTCTTTTCCTAATTGTGCATTTTTTATTATTCCATCATCTCCTGTTAACATTGCTATTGCTGTTCCTGCTAATATTAATAATACTACTATTGTTACTACTAATGCTATTAATGTTACTCCTCTCTCGTTTCTTGTTTTTAATTCTTTTGTTTTCATTTTGGTCTCCTCCCTTTTAATTAGGTTTTGTAAAAAGTTTTTCTGTTAAAACTTCTACATCCCTTGTTTTTTCTATATAAATTATTAAAACTTGATATTCCCCCCTTTTTATTATAAAATTTAGTTGCTAAACAAAA